>CAIMMA010000050.1 GCA_903842475.1 uncultured bacterium | reverse complement strand
GAAGGCTTTAACAACAAGGCCAAGGTGGTCACGAAACGATCCTATGGATTTCGCACCTATGATGCGCTAAAAATAGCCTTATATCATGGACTTGGCGACCTGCCTGCTCCCAAGGCTACCCACAGATTCTGCTGAGGAACCAAAAATGATTTTGCTCATCTTCCCGAACAACCTATCCAGGTACGATCTCTGTGATGTGGTCAATAAAAAAGTGGCTCTAGTTTGCGTATTTCACAATCTCTCAACCTACCGACTTTGAGGTGCTTGTTGATTGCTCAATGGAATCAACCTTTGAGCCAGGCGCCATCCAACGAACGACACCATGGCAGCTAGCGCCAGAACTGCCAGCATGAAAGGGATTGCCCTCCATGCTGGGGCGTCCAGCCAGGGACGCAGCAGGGCGTAACCTGTTAAAGAGATAGTCGTTACTGCGGCTGCCTGAGCCATGGGGACCATAAGAGAGATACCGGGAAACTGCAGATGACGAACGATGAAATGGCATTCGACGAGCATGCCCACCACGCTGGAGGTCAGGATGGCCGCCATTGCACCGGTCAAGCCATACAGATGCGTGCCCGGCGGCAACAGCGCCACGAGTGTAGCCAACGACCACGCCATAGCAATGGTCGCGCAGCGCGGCTCACCGAAGGCCAGGAGTGTTGAGCTGGAAATGATGGAAATGATACGAGCCATACCGCGTATGCTGACCCATAGAAGTACCATACCAGCTGCGGCATAGCGGTTGTCGTAGAGCATGGCGATGATCTGGCTGCCAAACAAGGCCTGGATGACCAGAAGAGGAGCGGCAAGGGCCATCAGGGCTGAAAGTGAACGCATGAAAATTCGCGTACAGCGTGTCTTGTCGTTGAGGACCTGACTCAAGGCCGGGAAATAGGAATTACCCAGCAATTGGATGAAAAACATTTCTAAAGCGATGCCTAGATTCAAGCCAATGGTGTAGATCCCCAGAGTTTCCATGCCCATCATCTTGCCGATAATAAAGCGGTCCAGGTTGGTGGCAGACCAGCCGATCATCGTGTTCAACATCACAAACTTCCCGAAATGGATAAGGGCCCGGCCCGATTCACTGTCCCAGACGAAGCGAGGGCGGTAGGGCTCGATCAGGTAAGATGCCGCCAGTTTCATGCAACTGACCAGCACCGCGCCGATGGTCAGAGCCCATATCGACCTGAAAATAAAGGCCAAGCTGACAGTACAGATTATTCCCCCTACCTGCGGTAAAAGGTCATACAATATCTGGCGCTGCCCCTTCATGTTACGGATCACCAGGGACATGGCGGGATTCTCAAGTCCTGCGAGGAGCGGGGACAAGGCCAGAAACATAATGATCGGTGCCAAGTCCGGTTTGTCGAAGAACAGGGCGATTGGCCAAGAGATACCCACCATCACGACCCCGAGTCCGGCACCGCGCAAAATGGCGATCATCCAGGCAGTGTTCAAAAAAGACGGTTCACTGCCGCGTGGATTCTGGATAATCGAGAGACGGGTTCCGGTGTCGGTAAAGAGTTGCACCATGATCATGACACTGATGGCGGTTCCCATCAGGCCGAACGCCTCGGGGTACAGGAGTCGTGTAAGAATCAGGCTGCTGGCCAGCCTCAGCGCCTCGGAGCCGCCTCTGCCGACCAGCGACCAGAGCGCCGCCTTGAAACTGCGTGTTGAGAGCGATGTGGTTGCTTGCGGAGTATCACTGGCCATGACTAACGTTCTCGGATGATTCGTGCCGGGATGCCGACAGCGATACAGTTGGGTGGCACGTCTTTGGTGACGACGCTGTTGGCGCCGATGATGGAGCCGTTGCCAATGGTCACGCCCGGAAGGATACAGGCACCCCGTCCGATCCAGACATCGCTGCCGATCCGTATCGGTCTGGCTTCATGGGGCTGGCAGCGCACCTGTTCCCCGCGCGCAATGCCGTGGTTGGCGTCACGAATGGAAACGAATTCCCCTATCATGGTGAAATCGTCGATGGAAACCTCCATATAGGCGCAGATCGTTGCCCCGCGATTCACCCGTACTTCCCGACCAATCCTAATAACGCCTTCGTCATTGGTTGTGAATTCAGCTAGATCTCCGATCCGTGCACTCTCTCCGATGCGTACATTTCTGGTGCCAATAACAGTGACGCTGCCATCGAATTGCACTGACGGTGCAAGGCAGCGAATTTGCGCCGCTGCCCGTCCATTGTTCCATATTCGCCCCCAGTAGTAGCGGAACGGGCAAAAAAGACGAAACGGAAGTGAAACCATGAAGGTCATGATGGCCAGAATACGCTGTTTCATTTTCTCTCCATTTCAGGCATTCTGTACCCTTTTCAGTTGCTCCGGTTTGTCGAAAGTGTCTGCCCATATGAAGCGTGCATTGAGACCGCCCGGTTGGCCGAAATAACGGGCATGAAGCTGCTTTGGATCGACCGTGCCGCCACCGTGCCGTTTGATCAGCATGGCCGCATACTCGCACAGCTTTTTTCGGTGTGCACCCTGGCGTTGCAGCGCTCCCGTCCGGATGGCCTGGGGGGCAGGCGGATTCCGCTTCCACCGTGCCACTGCAGCAGCGACGGCTGCGGCATCGGGATGAACGATGATGCAGTTCTCTTCGTTGAAAAATTCATCCCGCCCTCCTTTCGATGGCGTGCTGACCACCGGCACTCCGCACAACAGACTCTCAAAGCTGGCCAGCATAGCCCCTTCTTCTGCCGAAAGAGCCAGGCTGCAATGGGCCTGATTGATGACGCCCGCCAGTTCTGTTCTGTCCAGGCGTTTCTCATTGAAAGTTGCATGGCCAACATCTTGGCAGAAAGCTGGTAGGTCCCCGCCCCAGGCTGTTGCGATGTAGAGCTGAGGTATTTTGGACGCCAAGTGATGACGCTTGAACGGTTTCATCTGTGCCACGTAGATAGCATCATATATTTTTTCACTGGGAATAGGCCGATAGACCTCATCGCTGACATAAATGTTCTGGCTGATAAAGGCACCGCGCACGTGACATTTTTGGCGCATAACCTCTTCATCGTGGGCATGCACCATCAGGTGGTGTTCGATCCCCTTTAGAGAAAAAAAGACCTGCTGAGCCTTCCGTTTAATCATTTTGTGCAGCCGTCCATGCCACCAGGGGATATGCTCTATCACTGCTACCGGCTTCAGCCATTCCGGTGGAGGGTGCATTTGACCGAGGTATGCCAGGATCGTCGGTTCAAGATTGAGCACGTAATATCCGAAAAAATTCATAAATCACCCCACCCTCTCACTTTTATTACCAGAAAAGGAGACCGTCTTTTTCTCTGAGAGAACCTCTTGCATAAGGGTGGTCGTACTCTTTCCCCAGGCATCCCAGTTCAATCGTTGCTCAAAGGCATTACGCGCGTTCATTTTTCCTTGTCGATAACGCAGGTCATCGGAAAATTGTTCCGCTATAGCCTGCGCCCATTCCAAACCACTGGCCGACAGGGAAAGTAGCCTGCCGTTGTCACCGTCAGCGACCACCCCTGGCACGCCACCTGTATCGGTGGCAAAGGAGAAAACACCGAATGCCGAGGCCTCGGCAAAGACGTAGCCGTAGCATTCCGCCCGGGTCGGCAGGATAAGGAAATCGGCTGCGAGGAGTAGTTCCCGAAAGCGAATGCGGCCTGCCGGTTCGTTTTTGTTAACGAATGGTACTATCTCCATGCGGGGATGAGACACTCCGTTGGGCGGGGTGCAACCGACCACCGTCAGGGTGGGCGCCAGACCAAGCCTTTCCAGTTCTCTGAGCGCTTCAAGAGCAATCCCCCCTCCTTTGCGCTCCCAATCGCGCCCCAGGAAGAGCAACCGACATTCGTTCCCGCGCTGCCGCTCAAGCGCCTCGTCGCGAGTTGGGGGATCATCAAGGTTAGCGCCAAGGGGATAGACCGCCACCCGTTCCCGCTCCATGCTGTAATCCCGCACAGCTGAGTCGGCGGCCCAGGGGGACGGGTAGACAGCTCGGATCGATTTGCGCAAGGTCAGGCGTTCGAGTTCATGCCCGGCATGGCGGGATGAGGGCAGCAGGTCGCTGTAATTTTCGTAGTATCCTTCCATCGCGGCAAAGGTCGCGTCAGAGAGGGTGACGATCGGAATGT
>CAIMMA010000049.1 GCA_903842475.1 uncultured bacterium | reverse complement strand
GAGCAGCGGTTGAACGATTAAAGCGGCCAGCCCGTCGGCGCTGATGATAAAACCGGCGGTGGCCGGACTGACTCCCAGGAGCTGGAGATATCCTGAGAAAGCGAAGAAAAGCGCGGCAATAGCCGCTACCAGGGCAAACTGGAGATTGAGGGCCAGGAAGCCGGCGGAGAACAACGCGGAACGATCAGCCATAAAGCCTCTCCTCAGATCGGGTAACCGGCTTGGCAGCCGCTCTTAATGCAATCCTCTGTGCCTGCACGGCCGGGGTCAGTGCAAAAAAAAAACATTCCAATCCTCCCTTCATCACAAAGGCAGAAACCATGTCCGTTCACGGCGAAACAAGTGCACTGCACAGACCCGCCTGTTCCAGGGTTGATGCGGCATGTCCCAGACTGACGCAGAACCGGCCTGTTCCGTATATCCGGTAGATGGATTTTTCAAATTCCGGGGTGAAGTTGACCGTAATCACGTTGGCCCCGGCGTTCAGTCCCGCCAGTTGTCCCCCCGGCCTGAGCTTTTCCAGGGCGCTGACTGTGGGAATCAGGGCTTCCGGATTGGCGATACGCATCAGGGCCAGGGTATTCAGGGTCAGATTGATGTCGCCGGTCGGATTGCCGGCCAGCGGTGTGTTGCGGGCCGGAATAAACGGGGCGCAGCTGGTCATGTGCGCCCCCAGCTGTGCCGGCAGGAGGATGTCGCAAGCAATGGATTCCATGGATTGACCCGGCAGGCCGACGATGTTGCCAGTGCCGACCCGGTACCCCAAAGCTAGCAGATCCTGCAGGCAGGCAAGCCGGTCCTCGAGACACCGATGGCGCAGGGTGTAAAAAAGATTGGGATCGCTGGTCTCATGTTTGAGGATGTAGCTGTCCGCACCCAGTTCCTTGAGGCGAGCCAGTTCGGCATGGGATTTGTTACCGAGGCAGAGCACGATCTGTATCTCTTCGGCGAAGAGCCGTTTCAGCTCCGGTATAGCTTCGCACACCACCTCCGTGGTCTCCGGCATCTCGCCGCCCTGCAGGAAAACCACCCGGATACCGGTTTGGCGAATGGCCACCGCCGCCGCGACGATCTGCCGGGCCGACAGGATGAAACCACCGGAGAGGTTGTCTCGGCGCATGGGACAGTAGGAGCAATTGACCCGGCACCGGTCGGTAATTTCAATAACCCCGCGTACAACGGCCCGGTCGCCGAAATGCTGCTCCCGGATGCTTCGAGCCCGCCTGAACAATTCCTGTTGCCTTTCTCCGCGCACCGCAAGCAGTGATACTATTTCTTCTTTCTCCATCAATATGCCTTTTGCTGTGGATTATGAAACCCGAGCCACTTCAGAAGCGTGTCAAGATCGATTTGCCGCACCTGATCGGGAAAGCGGTCGCCATCTGCGCAGACAGCGGCACGATAGCCGCCGTCGAGGCGATAGGTCCGGAAAAAACGGGCCGGATCGGGGTATGCTGTCAGGACCGTTGCGCTGTTCTCTTCGTCCGGCAGCACCGTAAAACTCTTCGGGTCGAGCGCGAGGCCCAGCCCAACCGCCTTGGCATAACTTTCCTTGAGCGTCCAGAGAATGTAAAATAATTCAAGACGTTTCTCCGGGCACGTTACCATGAGACAGGCCTGTTCGTCCGCAGAAAACCAGAGGCGGGCCACTGCAAGATCAATGGGCCGCTGGCGTTCGATATCAACACCCACCGGTTGTGTGTCCACCACACAGATGACCCGTGATCCGGAATGGGAGAGGTTGAAATGAAACTCAGGATAACCGGACAGATACGGTTTTCCGTGCGGGCCAGCGACAAAGGAGAGCTCGCTGTTGGGGATATCGAGCATTGAGCAAGCGAGGCCACGCACCAGAAGCTCTCCATAGAGGTCCTGAGCGGCCCGTCTGCCGTCGGTAAAACCCCTGATCTTTTCCTGTTTCCGTGGCGCAAGCAACGGCAGCAGAGCGTGCACTGGGGGCCGTTCAACGGCGGAAAACTCCATAGACACTATTTCCAATTCGCCTTCCTCTTAGAGCTGCCACCCGGCCACGACCCGTATCCTTGCCTGAAACCGCTGTGTATTGACAAATCCGGCCGGTTCCTTTAGCGTCAGCGGGTGAGAGGTGACGAGCATGAAATGCAATCCCGTACAGACGCTGCTTGACCGGCATGTAAGCGAGCGCGGAGCGAAAACCGCGCTCCTCTGCGACGGTCAGTCCGTCTCCTATGCCGAACTGGACGCCCGGATCACGGCCTACGCAGCCGTTCTTCAATCGGCCGGCCTCGTCCCCGGCGACCGGATTCTACTCTCCCTGCCCGACAGCCCCGAATTTGTGTACGACTTTCTGGGCAGCATCCTGGCAGGATTTGTGCCCGTGCCCTGCAGCGACCTGCTGGACCGGAAAGCACTGGCCTTCCTGCTCGACGACTGTCGTGCCGCCGCACTCTTCGGACGCTCCGGCTCTTGTGCCGCAGCTGCGCAATCGTCGGGCCTGAAACAGGTTTTCCTGGTCGATTCGCCGGCATGGAGGCGGTGTGAGGATGTCGCCCCCGCGTCGTGCAGCCCCTCTCCGATTGCAGACGATGCGGCCTGCTTCATCCTCTACACCTCCGGGAGCACCGGTGCCCCGAAGGGCATTGCCCATAGCGGCGGGATGCTGCTGCCGGCAGCGGATATCTTCGGCCGGGACATTCTGCGGATCACCCCGGCGGACGTCCTATTTTCGGTCAGCAAGATGCATTTTGGTTTTGGCCTGCTCAACAGTATCGTCCACGGCCTGGGCGCCGGAGCAACGGTTATCCTTCTGCCCGGCAAGCCCACCCTGGCCGCGCTACGCCAGGTAATCGCCGCCGGTAGGCCAACGCTTCTCTTTGCCGTGCCTGCTATCTACGCCCTGCTGCTGGGCGGGGCCGACCAATTGTGCAGCGCCGGATCATTGCGGCTGTGCGTTTCTTCAGGAGAGGCGCTTGCAGGCTCTCTCTTCCTGGACTGGCTGGAGAGGACCGGAGTTGCAATCCTTGACAGCGTGGGCGCCACCGAGACCTTCCATGCCTTTATCGCCAGCCGACCCGGCAATGTCGTTCCGGGCGCGGCCGGCAGGGTCATTCCTCCCTGGGAAGCACGGCTCGTCGATGAGGCAGGGAAGGAAGTCATCGGCGACCTCCCCGGATTCCTGGAGGTCCGCGGACCCGCAATCGTCAGGCGCTCCGCAATGGAGCACCGGCCCTCTGCTGAAGGATGGCTCAGGACCGGCGACATGTTCCAGGCGCGCGACGGTCTGTTCACCTTTGCCGG
>CAIMMA010000048.1 GCA_903842475.1 uncultured bacterium | reverse complement strand
GCATTTTTAGCCAAAATCAAGGAATTCAACAAAGAACTACCGGTTATTCTCATCACCGCCTACGCCGAGGTGGAAAAAGCGGTGGAAGCCATGCGGCTCGGCGCTTTCACCTATCTGGCCAAGCCCTTCTCCAACCAGCAGTTACTTGCCAGCACCCGCAAGGCCATCGAACATTATGGCTTGATCCGGGAGATCAGACGACTGCGCGACGAAGCCACTCCGCGCTCCGGGTTTGGTGGGATGATCGGCAAGAGTACGTCGATGCGCGCGGTCTACCAGTTGATCGAAAAGGTGGCGCCAACTCCATCTTCGGTATTGATCACCGGCGAATCAGGAACCGGCAAGGAATTAGTCGCCCGGGCTATTCATAATCTCAGCTCGCGCAAGGATGCTCCTTTTATTTCGGTCAACTGCGCCGCCCTTTCCGAACACCTGTTGGAAAGCGAACTCTTTGGCCACGAGAAAGGAGCCTTCACCGATGCTATCGCCATGCGCAAGGGACGGTTTGAGCTGGCCGACACCGGCACGCTTTTCCTCGATGAAATCGGGGAGATGCCGCCCCAGTTGCAGGCCAAACTCTTACGGGTGCTCCAGGAAAAAAGTTTCGAACGGGTCGGTGGCAACTACACCCAGGAAGTCGATGTCCGCATTCTGGCCGCCACCAATAAAGATTTGAAGGATGAAGTCGACAAGGGCCACTTTCGGGAAGATCTCTATTACCGGCTCAACGTTATCCATATCCACCTGTCTCCCCTGCGGGAAAGGGTCGACGACATCCCCGACCTGGTGACGCATTTTATCGAAAAAAACAGCCGGAATTTAGGCAAAGCACTCGATCTTTCCCCGGAAGCGCTCCGTTTGCTGGTCAGTCTTCCCTGGGAGGGAAATGTCCGGGAACTGGAAAACACCATCGAACGAGCCGCCATTCTTTGCAATAGCAACAAAATTGAACCAGAAGACGTGCAGCCGGATTCAAGCGAATTGAGCAATGCTCATGAATGGAGTTCCGGGCTGGAGCTTAACCAGTTCATTCCTGAAAATTTGAGTCTGGCCGAGGTGTTGAACGGAATTGAAGAGAAATTGGTTCGCAAAGCTCTGGATGATGCCGCTTTTGTGCAAGCCAGAGCTGCGGAACAACTGGGCATCACCAAAAGCCTGCTGCAGTACAAGATGAAAAAATACAACCTCCAGCGACGGAAAAAATAAAAAAATCCGGGTCTAAATCTCAATTTTCCAAGCCAGGATCGGGCAGGCGGAGTTTCAACAGTGTTTACACACCAGCTCCGGGAGCGGGACATCGACGGAGGCTCCGCCCCAGTTGAGCTTGCTCCGCAAAATATTGAAATAACTCTTCCACGGAGAACTGACGATCAAAAGCGGCTGGGACGCCTTTTTCACCAACAGATAATCGTTTTCCGTTATGGTCCAGTGCAACACGCCGTCAACGATCACTTTGACCTGCCCGGCCGGCGCCAATAATTGCGTGGTGATGTTATGTTGTGAACCGAGCAGTACCGGCCTTGACTCCAGCATAAACGGACAGATCGGGGTCAAGACCACCGCGTCGAGTTCGGCATGCACCACCGGTCCCCCTGCCGACAGGTTGTAAGCGGTTGACCCGGTCGGAGTTGCCATAATCAGACCATCTGCTCGATAGGTCGTCACATATTCCCCATCAGCCCAGCAGCGAAGCCGAATCATCGCCTCGGTGCTTTTCTTGACAATAACCACCTCATTGAGGGCACGAACCGTTTGACTGGTCTCACCGGTCTCTCCGCTGACATAGGCGGCCGAGAGCATAATCCGTTTTTCCATGCGGACATCCGCAGCCAGTAAGGTTGCCAAGGCGTCATACATTTGATCCTCGGAAATTTCGGTTAAAAACCCGAGATTGCCGAGGTTAACACCCAACACCGGCAGTTGGTAGGTGCTGGCCTCGTCAGCCACATGCAGCAGCGTGCCGTCCCCCCCAAGCACGATCAATACATCCATTTCCGGTGCGATTCTGTTCAGGTCCGCTGTAATATGGCGCTCTGCAAACCACGCAGCCACCTCTCTCCCTATCCGCTCGACCTCGGCACTTTCCGGGCGAGTGATGATCCCCGCATAGTCGATCTTCATGCACCCAACTCCCCGGATCGCTTGGTGGCTGCTGCAATCGCCCCCATGACCATCCCGCGGAAGGCTCCAGCCTCCAATACTTGCAGGCCGGTGATAGTCGTGCCGCCGGGCGAGGTCACCTTCCCCTTGAGCACCGCAGGCGGCTCTCCGGTTTGCAGAGCAAGCTTGGCCGACCCATAAACGGTCTGAAGGACCAGTTGCTCCGCAATCGGCCGAGGCAGGCCGGCGAGCACGCCGCCATCGATCATGGCTTCGATGAAAGTGAAAACATAACCCGGTCCGCTCCCGCTTAATCCGGTAACCGCATCCAATAAATGCTCCGGCACCTCGACACAGGTTCCCACCGCTGAAAACAGGGCCGAGGCAATCGAGCGATCCGCCATGGTGGCATGCTGATTTGGGCTGAATGCTGAGGCTCCGGCAAGGACCAAGGCGGGCGTGTTGGGCATCACCCGTATCAGACGGACTGATTCCGCGCAATAACCAGCCAACACCTTCAAAGGCACACCCGCCATAATGGAGAAAACCAGATGCTTGGCGGTGATGAACGAACTGTATTGATGAAAGACCCGTTCCGCCTGCTGGGGCTTGACAGCGACCACAATGACCTCACTGGCCCGGCAAAGGGATTCGGCATGCTGGGTGCAGTTCACACCATAGTGCGCCTGGAGGAACTCGCATCGGTCAATATTCGGATCCGCAACCATGATCTTTTCTTTGGTGATCATGCCCGCGGCCAGGATACCTCGGATCATGGCCTCAGCCATCTGACCACCGCCGACAAACCCAAGATTAGTGAGTGATACCGTCATAATATTCCTGCTGTACTGATAAAATTAGCTGGGTTAGCGCCCAGGCGAGGGGTGCGTAAACTTGTAAAAGGTCAAAAGGCCCAGGATAAGACAGGGCAAAATATCTGCTAAAATGAAAAATAGAGACCGGGGTCGCAGACCAACGTCGAGTATACGCCTGTTCAGCAGGCCCATCAACAGTTGTTCGCAATATGCTGGATTGGGCAAAAAAACGCAAGACATGTGGCGGGTTGCACCGGCGCGTGAGCCAGTTACCTATCCATCATGATAGTAAAGATCGCGGTACTATGATTTGCAACGAAGATTTTCTAAGTGCATTGAAGCGAACGAAATCTGAACAGCCCGATGGTATAGTATCAGACGGCACAGGTGGGACAGGTTGCCATGGCTTCGCCGACTGGTTTGAAAAATGGAGAAAACCGATGTCCGGCGGATTGGGTCGAATTAGCGACCTGACGAAAAAAGGTGTCACCCTTTGGGGTGAAGGTGACATACTCCCAGCAATCCGGGTTATTGACAATGGTCTGCATGAGGCCAAGATGGAGACCGTGCCCGGAACGGTCGGCAATAACATGGCCAAACAACGGCGAACCGAGCAGGGCCAGGTCGCCAATAACGTCAAGCACCTTGTGTCGGATGAATTCATCGTCGAAGCGGAGGCTGTCTTCGTTAAGAATAGAACGCCGATCCCAGTGAATGGCGATGACATTGTCGAGCGTGCCGCCCAAGGCCAGACCGTTCTGCCAGAGGTATTCCACCTGTTCGACAAATCCGAACGTGCGTGCCGTGGCTATTTCCTTACAGAAACGTTCATTGGTTACGTCGACCGAGTAGCGTTGCTCATTGATGCAGGCGTCGTCAAAATGAATACGGCCGGTCACCTTGAAACCATCATAGGGTTCTATGCGAATCGATTTATCGCCAACGGTATGACTGAGAGGACGGGTTATCCGTAAAATTTTCCGCAGAGCCTGCTGGCGCTGGCGACCGCCGCTTTTAAGCAGACGAATGAATGGTCCGGCGCTTCCGTCCATGATCGGCACTTCATGCGAATCCAGATCAACCACGGCATTATCGATTCCAAACCCGCGCAACGCTGCCATCAGGTGTTCGGTAGTTGAGACTTTATGCCCACCCTCGCCAATGGTGGTGGCCAGCGTGGTGTCAATGACCTTTTCGACCCGGGCAGGTATGGAAGGGCGATCAATCAGGTCAGAACGCAAAAACTGGATGCCGGCGTTTGCCGGGGCAGGCTTAATGGTCAAGTTCACAGTCCGGCCGGTGTGCAGGCCGACACCGCAACAACTGACCGCGCGCTTCAAGGTATATTGATGTGGCTCAATCTGTGACACCATGTTTGCATCCTGCTCGAAAGGGTGGGTGACTAATTTTATCAACAAAAATAATAAACTAATCAAAGGAATGCAAAAAACGATCCACAACCAATGCAAGTCAAACAAAAATGATGCAGCATTAAAAAGAATGCAATATCGGCACATTAGCCAGAAGCACCACAGCATGCCCCGAGACCATTGCGCTCAACAGTGTGTCAAAAAAAACACACTAAACAAAACCCCGTGAAAATGTTGAATTTTCGACACAGTGCCCAAAGGTGTATTGATTTGTAAAATCACCCCGGCTCAGGCTTGTATCCGGGCAAGAATCTGTCGAACCAAGACCTCGTCGACAACAACCTCCAGACGCAAAGCCAACAACGGCAAGGAGAGATCGGCTGCATACGCGCCGAGTTTCACCAAATCCTTTTCCGTGGTCACCAGAAACCTTGCCCCCGCCCGGCGCGCCCGGGCCGATAGTTTTTCGATCACATCAGCAGAGTATCGCTGATGATCTCCCAAAGGGACAAAACCTGCGAGGGTAAAGCCGGATCGCTCCAGAGTCGAGCGAAAAGCATCAGGATTGGCTATGCCGCAAAATCCAAAGCCCTGGTCCTGAACATACCCGCCGCTGTCAACCTCTTCCACAATACCGCTCCTGGCAATGCGTACGGCGGCGGTGACCCGATACCCGGTTAAGGTTGCGGGAATCCGGGGAAATCGCGCTTGCAGCAAGGCGGCAAATTGCTCGGCACGCAACCTGTTCTGGTCATGCACCCCGGTTATAACGAAACCGGTGGCGCGATGCAGGGCCGCCACTGGTTCTCGTAACTCCCCCCCGGGAAAGACACGGGAATTGCCGGCCAATCGGTCGGCGTGAAAGAGCACCAGATTGACATCCCGGGCGATCTGCATGTGCTGGAAACCGTCATCAAGCAAGAGTACATCACACCCCATGGCAACAGCCTTTTGCGCGGGCAGACGCCGCACGATGCCGGTCAGCACCGGGACGCCGGGCAAGGTTTCGGCGAGGAATCTGGGCTCGTCGCCAGCCATGCGGGCATCAAGCAGCAAATTGACGCCATCCGAGACCAGGTTCACCTTCTCCCGGGCCATGCCCCCATAACCACGACTGATGATCGCAGGATGAAAACCGTGGGTCTGCAGCAACCTCGCCAGACATTGGACCATCGGGGTCTTGCCGGTGCCGCCCATGGTCAGATTGCCCACACTGATCACCGGCACCTCCATTTTGTGGGAGGTAAACACCCCCTGGCGGTAACAGGTTTCCCGAAGGCGCATCGCCGCGCTGTATAGCGGGGCCAGTGGCCTGCCCATGGCAAAATAAAAAGTATTCGAAGGCATCATCGTCAACCAGAGAAAGGGAGGCGGATAGATAAAACAGGCGCGGCTCTTGATCGTGTCCTGCGCTCGGCAGGCGGCTGTGAAACGGCCGGGGCGACAGAGCGAAAAACCCTCCGGCAAACAGATGCCGCAGCGGCCGAAGGGGCAGTATCGATAGGTATATATATCAAAATATCAATACATTAATAAAACAACAGCGGACTTTTCAAGAGCTGAATTTCGCAGCATTTTTAGTGCAAAAAAAAATGGATAGGGTATGAAAAGGTCCAGGTGGATTCAAGTAAGCACTGTCAGCCGGCATGACCGATAAGGGGATTTCGCAATGAGAGCAAACAAAACACACGTCATGCTGATCGCCCTGGCCCTGGCAACGGTTCCGTCCATCGCCGCCCAAACTGCCGAACCGATAAAAATCGGGGTCGCCGGCGCCCATAGTGGCGATCTTGCCAGCTATGGACTGCCGACATTAAAGGCTGCCCAACTTGTTGTCAAAGATATTAATGAAAAAGGTGGCATCAACGGCGCACCGGTGCAATTAATTGCCGAAGATGACGCCTGTAAACCCGAGGTCGCCGCCAACACAGCCAGCAAACTGGTCGCCGCTGGCGTGAAAGCGGTTATCGGCCACACCTGTTCAGGAGCCACCAAGGCCGCTCTGCCCATCTACCGGGATGCCAAAATTCTGGTCATTTCCCCTTCGGCAACCACGCCCGCGCTCGCCCAAAGTGGCGAATACCCTAATTTTTATCGAACCATTGCGGCGGATGATGTCCAGGCGCGCACCGAGGTCGATTTTACCATCGGCGTGCTCAATGCCCGAAAAATTGCGGTGATCCACGATAAAGGCGATTACGGTAAAGGGCTGGCCGAATACGCCAAGCGCTTCATCGAACAATCAGGCAAGGCCGAAGTCGTGCTTTTCGAAGGCGTCACCCCCGGCGCGGTGGACTATTCGGCGGTGGTGCAAAAAATTAAACGTTCCGGCGCCGACGCGGTCATCTTCGGCGGTTATCACCCCGAGGCATCGAAAATTGTCGGCCAGATGCGACAAAAACGGCTGACCATCTGGTTCGTTTCCGATGACGGCGTCAAGGACGACACTTTTATCAAGGTGGCAGGCACCGATGCCGAAGGCGTTTACGCCACCGGCCCGGCCGATGTTTCGCAAAACCCCATTGCCCTATCCTATCGAGAAAAATATAAAAAAGCCGAAGGCGCAGACCCCGGTGCTTTTTTTGACAACGCTGTGGCTGCCACGCTGGCCTTGACCCAGGCCATGAGCAAGGCCGGTTCCTCTGCGCCGGAGGCTGTCGCCCAAAAGCTGCGCAACGAGGAGGTGGCCACCCCGTTTGGCCCCATCCGATTTGATGCCAAAGGCGAACCGGTCGGGATCGGATTTTCCATGTACCAGGTGAAAAACGGCCAATACGTCCAGATTCGCTAATTTTTTAGTTTTTCCTCGCTTGGGTTCTGGCCGCATCAACAGCCCGACCCCTTGACGATTTCGGGTTCATGGACCTGCCGGCACCGAACCCTGGATTCAATCAGCAGCTGGCACCACCGTACTCGATACGTTCTCCATGGAATATTTCATCGAACTGCTCTGCAGCGGCCTGACCCGCGGCGCTATTTACGCCCTGATCGCTCTTGGATACACCATGGTCTACGGCATCATCGGGCTGATAAATTTTGCCCATGGGGAGATATACATGATCGGCACCTTTACCGCCCTGATCGTCTCCTCGGTTCTGTCAATCTACAACCTGCCGCTTCCGGCTATCCTCATCCTCACCGTCCTGGCCAGTGCAACGTGGGCCGCAGCCTACGGGTTCACCGTGGAACGCCTTGCGTACCGTCCGCTCCGCAACGCCTCGAGACTGGCACCGCTGATCTCGGCGATCGGCATGTCCATCTTTCTGCAAAACTTCGTCCTCCTGGCGCAAACCTCAGATTTCCAGCCATTCCCATCCTTGATTCCGGAATTCTCCTTTATGGAGCCGTACGTTGCGGTCATCGGGTCAAGCGACTTGGCCATCCTGGTGGTTTCCGCGTTCATGATGCTGCTGCTTACCCTGATAGTCAAATACACCCGCACCGGCATGGCCATGCGCGCCACCGCCCAGGATCGAAAAATGGCACTGCTGGTTGGCATCGATGTGGACCGGATCATTTCCATAACGTTTATCATCGGTTCGGCGCTTGCTGCTATCGGGGGGCTGCTGATCGCCTCCCATATCGGCCAGATCAATTATTCCATCGGCTTTATCGCCGGCATCAAGGCCTTTACCGCCGCCGTGCTGGGCGGCATCGGCTCCATCCCCGGGGCAGTACTGGGCAGCTTGGTACTCGGCCTCACCGAGGCCTTTGCCACCGGGTATGTTTCCAGCGACTATGAAGATGTCTTCGCTTTCGCGCTGCTGGTGCTGATTCTGATTTTCCGTCCTGCCGGTCTGCTCGGCAAGGCGACCATCGAAAAAGTATGAGGACCGCACGGAAGGGCTCCTGCCGCTATGCCTAAAATCACCCTGAAAGATATCCGCAACGCCCTCGGTGTCGCCCTGTGGTTCATGTTTCTGACCTTTCCGCTGCTGGTGATTAAAGTCAATCCAGTGGAGAAAACCATAACCTGGCGCTGGTCCAACCTGTTGCTGGTCGGCGCTGCCGGTTTTTCGATCCATCTTTGCACCCGGATGTTCCTGGCGCGCAGGGCAGCCCGACAGGAACGGATACGCTTGGGCCTCGAACCGGCCACCCTGCCCCGGAACCTGCACGTTCTCCGCCAGCCGACATTCCTCCTGCCGCTGCTCGGGACCGGTATGCTGCTGCTCCTTGCCTTCCCCGCCTTTTTTTCCACCTACCAGGTCAGCATCATGAGCACCGCTCTTATGTATGTGGTGCTCGGACTGGGATTGAATATCGTCGTCGGCGTCGCCGGCCTGCTCGATCTCGGCTATGTCGCCTTCTATGCGGTTGGGGCGTATGCCTACGCCCTGCTGCATCTTCATTTCGGGTTGGGATTCTGGACAGTGCTGCCCATCGGCGGGCTGCTCGGCGCAATGTTCGGTATCCTCCTGGGCTTCCCGGTGCTCCGACTGCGCGGCGACTATCTTGCCATTGTCACCCTCGGGTTTGGCGAGATAGTCCGACTCGTCCTTGAAAACTGGAGCGAATTTTCCAAGGGGCCCAGCGGTATCGCCAACATCCCCCGGCCCGGTTTTTTCGGCGTGGAGATGTCGCTCGACATGCATACGACCTACCTCTATTATTTAATGATCGGCATGGTGGTGTTCACCATCTTTGTGGTGAACCGTCTGCTCCATTCCCGCATCGGTCGGGCCTGGTTTGCCCTGCGGGAAGACGAGATCGCCTGCCAGGCCATGGGGATCGACATAACCCGCACCAAGCTGACCGCCTTTGCCCTGGGCGCGACCTGGGCAGCAATGGCCGGGGTCTTCCTTGCGGCTAAAACCACCTTTATCAATCCGGCCAGCTTTACCTTCCTTGAATCCACCATCATTCTGTGCATCGTGGTTCTGGGCGGCATGGGGTCGATCCTCGGGGTCGTCATCGGCGCGCTGGTGCTCATTCTGCTGCCCGAATACCTCCGGGCTTTTGCCGATTATCGGATGCTGGCCTTTGGCGCCGTGCTGGTGACCATGATGCTGTTTCGGCCCCAGGGCATCATTGCCGATGTCCGCCGGACCTACTCCCCGAAATCATAATTACCCGGCGCCGCTTTTTCGTATGGAACCACTCCTGGGCGTCAGCGGCCTGACCATGGACTTCGGCGGGATTCGCGCCCTCGACCATCTTGATCTCCGGGTGCGGCAGGGAGAAATCGTCGCCCTGATCGGGCCCAACGGTGCCGGCAAAACCACCTTTTTCAACTGCCTGACCGGCCTTTACCCCCCCACGGAAGGCGATGTAATCCTGACGCCTCCCGGCCAGCCCGCCAGACGCCTGAACGGCCTCAAGCCGCATCGAATCACCGAACAGGGGCTGGCCCGGACCTTTCAGAACATCCGGCTCTTCCCCAAAATGACCGTGCTGGAAAATGTGATGATCGGCCGCCATTGCCGCACCCGCGCCCAGGTATTCGGAGCGATTTTCCGCACACCGCGGACCAATCGCGAGGAACGGGCCATCGTTGACAGCAGCCGCGCTCTCCTTGCAAAGATGGGGCTATCTGCCCAGGCCGAGGAATTCGCCGGCAACCTGCCCTACGGCGCCCAACGGCGGCTGGAAATGGCCCGTGCTTTGGCCACCGAACCGCTTTTACTGCTGCTCGATGAGCCGGCTGCCGGCATGAATCCGCAGGAAACCGAAACCTTGCGCCAATTAATTATTGACATCAAGCAGGAGGGTATCGGCATCCTCCTGATCGAACATGACATGCAGCTGGTGATGCGCCTTGCCGAATATATTTTCGTGATGGATTATGGTCGTAAGATCGCGGAAGGGTCCCCTGGTGAGATCCGCCACAACCCTCTGGTGATCAAGGCCTACCTGGGCGAGGAGTTGTAAATTGCTCGAAATTCGCCGAATCAGCACCTTCCATGGCAATATCCAGGCGCTTCACGAGGTCAGCCTGCAGGTTGCGCATGCCGAAATCGTCACCCTGATC
>CAIMMA010000047.1 GCA_903842475.1 uncultured bacterium | reverse complement strand
GTGGTGGCCGATATCACCCGTGATGTGGCCGATATCAACCGTCAATCCAATCAAGTCGGCGATGGCTCCGCCCTGGTGCAGACCAGTGCCCAGAATCTCTCCGATCTGGCCGCCAACCTGGAACTGCTGGTAAAAAAATTCAAGGTTTGATGGCAGGCCATGGCCAAGACATTTTTTTCTTCCGACGACGGCGCCATGGAGCGGTGCGCCGCCCCAGCAGTTTTTCGGATACAACCATGCCTTTCCCGGCCATTTAATCGATAATGCCCACCATGCCTCCGCAAACACCTCAAAGCAAATCATCGTGCCTATATTCCTGTCGGTCCCTTGGAATTGCCTGCCTAGTCGTCCTTAGTTTTGCCTGGGGAGGCTACCGTTTCATCAACACCCTGGAAAAGACGGCTATTGAGGAGCATTACACGGTGCTTGAGACCCTCGGGCAGATGAAAAACGATCAGTTCCTCGCCTGGCGTAAGGAACGGTTGGCCGATGGCCGGATGAATGCATCGGGCCTGATCAAAACACTGCTGCAGGAATGGCTGAGAACCGGCAACCCGCAGATTCTGCAAGAAATAGCAGGCCGACTGGAGTTCTTCCGCGAAAACGAGGGCTACCATAATATGATCCTGACCGATACCAGCGGCAAGATCCTGGTCAGCCTGATCGATAAAACCACCCATCACCATGGGGAGAATGATCCTCTGCGGCAACACGAACTGATCGAACCCGAAGAAAAAACATTATTGAAACAGGTGCTGACCGCGCACCAACCGGTTCTTGGTGATTTTTATTATTGTTCCACCTGCAGACGTCCCCACATCAACGTGGGCGCCCCGATCGTTGACAAAAACAATCAATCCGTGGCCGTACTCTTCCTGATTAACAATCCGGAACAAAACATTTTCCCCCTGCTGAAAACCTGGCCAATGGCGCAGAACAACAAACGCCTCCCGGCCGAAGAACCCTTCCTGGGGTTCCCCGGCCCATCCTACCTGGCCCAATCGCTCATCTGGCCCGCGGCAGATATCGATACCCACGGGGCCAGCATCCTGGTTCGCAGAGAAGCACACAACGCCCTCATTATCAGCCCGATGGAATATCCCGCCACCCCGCCCCTCAGCTTTCGCGTGGGACTGTCGCATACCGAGAACCCCGCAGTCCGTGCGATCCTCGGTGAAACAGGGATGGCCCGCGGTCCGGATTGCTTTGGCGAGGAGATTCTTGCCGACCTGCGCGCGGTCCCGGGGACAACCTGGTACCTGATCACCAAAATGGACCTCAGCAGCCTGTTGACCAAGGTGCGCTTTCAGGGCGGGGGCCTGCTCCTGCTGTTTGCCTTGACCATTGGCATGACGGTGCTCCTGGCACGACTGGTCACGGTTTCGCGGCAGAAAAACCTGTCCGAGGCGCTGTTGCTGGCGGAACGCGAACGTGCCCAGACCAGGGAAGAAATCCGCGCCACCCTGTACGGGATCGCCGACGGTGTCATGGCCACCGATGCCAGCGGCCTGATCACCCGGATGAACCCGGAGGCCGAAAGACTCACTGGCTGGAAAGAAGCCGCAGCCATCGGAGTGCCGCTCACCTCGGTGTTCCATGCGATCCACGAAGAAACCGAAACCCTGATGGTGCTGCCGATCGATCGGGTGCTGATGGACGGAGAAACCATCGCCGTGAGCAATCACATCCTGCTCATTGCCCAAAATGGCCTGCGATGGCCGGTAACTGACAGCTGGTCCCCCATCCGTAATGAGGAAGGCCGGATCACCGGCGTGGTACTGGTGTTCCGCGACCAGACGAAAAAAAAGGCAATGGAAAAAGCCCGGGCGGAAAGCGCCAAGCGGTACAGCGATCTGGTCGACAGCGTCCACGATCTGATCTGGGAAACCGGCCCCGACTTTTGCTTCACCTTTGTCAGCGAGCGGATCAAGGACATGCTGGGGTACCGTCCGGAGGAAATCATCGGCGAACTCTGGGATAACATTTTACTGAGCCCGGTTGCATTGCCGTCTAAGCGACTGGACGCCTTTCTGGAGGACCTCGTTGCCAAGAAGCCCTACAGTCAGCATGTCCAGACCTTGCTCCACAAAGACGGCAGCAAGGTGATCGTCGAGTCAAGCGCCACCCCGGTCTTTGATAAACAACGTCGATTTCTCGGCTATCGAGGCGTCAGCCGCGATATCACCCAGCGTCGGCAGGCGGAAGAGGAGCAGAAAAAACTCCAGGCCCAGTTGCTCCAGGCCCAGAAAATGGACACGGTCGGCAGACTTGCCGGCGGCATAGCCCATGATTTCAACAACATGCTGACCGTCATCTGTAGCTATGTGGAGATGACCCTGGACGATCTGGGCGAAAAGCACCCCCTCTACAAACGGCTGCTCGAGGTTCATCTGGCTGCCCAGCACTCGGCGGACCTCACCCGCCAACTGCTTGCCTTTGCCCGCAAACAGGTGATTGCGCCGCGAATCCTTGACCTGAACACCACCATCGAGGGGACCTTGAAGATGCTCCATCGCCTGATCGGCGAAAACATCAAGCTGGCCTGGAATCCGGGTCCGGACCTGTGGAAGATAGAAATGGACGCGACCCAGGTCAGCCAACTCCTTGCCAATCTGGTGGTCAATGCCCGCGATGCCATTGACGGGACGGGTACAATCCGCATCGCCACCGCCAATACGGTCATCGATCCAGCCGATTGTACCGTCAATCCTGAACGCACTCCGGGCAATTTCGTCCAGATACGCGTCAGCGACGACGGCTCCGGCATCGACCGGGAAACCCTGACCCAAATTTTCGAACCGTTTTTTACCACCAAGGGGGAAGGGAAAGGAACCGGCCTCGGCCTGGCTACGGTGTATGGCGTAGTCAAACAAAACAAAGGGGTGATCGAGGTCGCCAGTGAACCCGGCCAGGGAACGACGTTTACCATCAGTCTGCCCCGGGCCCAGCTCGACAATGGCCTGCCGCTGACCGACAGCGAGGAATTCAGAGAGCTGGGCACCGAAACCATTCTGCTGGTGGAAGACGAGCCCTCGATCCTCGAACTCGCCACCTACATCCTCGAACAACGCGGCTATACGGTCCTCCCCTCCCTGACGCCGACCAAAGCCCTGGCGCTGGCCCTTGAACATCGCGGGCCCATCGACCTGCTGATCACCGATGTGATCATGCCGGAGATCAACGGGCGTGAACTGGCCAAGGAAATCCTGATCATCCGACCCGAGGCCAAGTTCCTGTTCATGTCCGGCTACACCTCCGACATCCTGGCGCAAAACGGCGGCATGGACACCGGTATCCATTTTCTCGAAAAACCTTTTTCCGCCAGCAGCCTGGTTACCAAGGTGCGGCAAGTCATCAACCAGAATCGTCCCGGAGAATCAGCGGAGGGGTGAACACCGCCCTCCTGGTTTCCATGCGCCGGCCATTGCCGTTGTTCCCGATCCGAAATGGATGCCGAAAGCCCTGGCCAATGGTAAGATACGGCCAAGGTGCAGCAATCCGGCAGCCTGCCGGCCAACGGGAGGAGTTCGACAATGACCAAAGGTTTACTGATTGTTTTTACCGGTAAGGGCAAAGGCAAGACCACCGCCGCGCTGGGCATGGCCATGCGGGCTGCCGGTCATGGCCTCAAGGTATGCGTGATCCAGTTCATCAAGGGCAGCTGGCAGTACGGCGAACTTGCGGCGATCAAACGATTCGAAGGCTTGATCGACCTGCACGTCATGGGCCAGGGGTTCACCTGGAAATCGGACAACCTGGAAGAAGACGCCCGCCTGGCCCGGGAGGGCTGGGAGCTAGCGCGCAGCGCCATAGCCTCAGAACGCTATCACACGGTGGTGCTCGACGAATTCACCTACCTGCTCCACTACCGGATGCTGGAGATCGAGCCCTGTCTGGAGGTGCTCACCAACCGCAATCCCGCCCAGCACGTCGTGATTACTGGCCGCTACGCCCCGGAACAGCTGATCGCCGCCGCCGATCTGGTCACTGAAATGCAAGTGATCAAGCACCCCTTGCAAGACGGGATCAAAGCGCAAAAAGGCATCGAATTTTAAATTCGCTGCCCCTGCAGTCGCGGTAAAAAAAAAGCCCCCTGGTCGTTTCCGGCCAGGGGGCTCTTTTTTGTTTGTTTGCCATGACAGACTGTGGCAAGGG
>CAIMMA010000046.1 GCA_903842475.1 uncultured bacterium | reverse complement strand
TATCGTCAAGCGACATAACGCGGACGGGAGCGCGGCAACCTAAGTGGGAGCGGCAACGACGGCGAGCATGATAGCCGCTGCATCCGCTTATAGAAACCTGGCGCGTTCTCCTTAAATAAAAACGGTACATTTGAGGCCTCTTTAATATCGTTCCCAAAATCTTGCCATTGAGGGAGTTATCGTTATTTTCTTTGATACGTTCTATATTTGCCCCTATACTCTTTTCACAAGAGCAGCTGCAATTACCTGTGCGATTGTCAACAAGGGACCGTTCCATCATGAAAATACGCACCAAAATCGCCCTCTACCTCGGCCCCTTTATTCTACTCGTCGTTGCCGCCATTTTCATTCTCAACTACTTCCTCGTTCGCCATACCCTTACCGAAAATGCCCAGCGCGAACTCATCAAGACCGAAAAGGATATGCACCGTGCCGCCCAGGCGTTGCTGAGCACGGCGATCAACAACTATCTCCGCGGGATCACCGAATCAAACCTGGCGTTCATCAAAGCACGCCATACCGATTACCTTCAGGGCAAGCTCACCGAGCAGGAGGCCAAAGATGTAATCCAGCATCATTTTGACGAACAGGCGGTCGGCAAAAGCGGCTACCTGGTTGCGGTGGAACAGAAAAACGGCCTGCTGTACCTGGACAGGCACCCGTTTCAGCTGGGGGGGGAATGCACCGATACCGAAGGCTGCCGGCAATGGGCCCGCACCCGCAACGGCTATACCGAATACGACTGGAAAAACCCCCTGGATAACAGCTTTCGCAAAAAAGCGGCCTATGTGATCGAGTTTCCCCCTTGGAACTGGATCGTCGGGGCCTCTTCCTACCGGGACGAATTTGTCGATCTGGTCAAAATCGAGGATCTGCAAAACCTGATCGCCCCCATTCGCATCAACCGCAGCGGCTATTTTGTGGTTTTTAACGAAAACGGCCGAATTCTTATTCATCCCGAATTGACCAATCCGCAGGATCAAAATTTCCCCCACAGCCAGGTTGAGGATATCTTTAAACGCTTTAAAGAAAGCAAGGACGGCTACCTCACCTACCAATGGAGAAATCCCTCAGAAAAAGAGGCACGGCTCAAATACGCCGTTATTAAAAAACTGGAGGGATTCAACTGGTATCTTGTGGCCACCGGCTACCTCAGCGAGGTCTACGAGCCCATTATCCCGTTGCGTAATCTCACCCTGCTGATGGTGGTCCTGGCCGGTGGCTTACTGTTGCTGCTCATCGCTCGCCTCAGCCGGGAGATCACCAGACCGCTGCTCACCCTCGAACAGGGCATTCAAAATTTTTACAATCAAGAAACCCCGTTCTCCTGGCAGCATCATTCCGTCCACGAAATCGACGTACTGGGCTCCGCTTTTGCCCGCATGACCGGTCAGCTTAACCGATCCATCGATGATCTGCAGACCAGGAACCTGCAACTGGCCGAATCCGAACAAAAAGCCAAGGAAAGCAAGGTGCTGCTCGACAGCATTATCAACTCCATGCCGTCCGTAATCATCGGGGTCGACCCGGAACTCCGCGTTACCCAATGGAATACCAAGGCCCAGAGCATGACCCATCTTTCCCAGGAGGCTGCCCAAGGCGGGTCTTTGGTGGAAGTCTTCCCAGCGGTTGCCCCCCATCTTGCCCTTATCACCGCAAGCCTGAAAACCAATCGGATAACCGATATCCCCTACTGGCAAGACGACGCCGAGGGCAGGCGTCATTACTCGGAGATGACGGTCTATCCCTTGGTGAGCCAGGGACTCCAGGGAGCGGTCCTCCGTATCGACGAGGTCACGGACCGGGTAGCCATGGAAGAACGGCTCAGGCAAAGCCAGAAAATGGATGCCATCGGCCAGCTGGCCGGCGGCATGGCGCACGATTTCAACAATATGCTGGGCGGCATTGTGGGCGCCGCCGACGTGCTCCGCCTCAAAGTCGACCCCGCCGCTTTCAGATTGGTGGACAACATCATCTCCGCCGCCGAGCGGGCCGGTGAACTCATCCGCAAACTGCTCGCCTTTGCCCGCAAGGAAAGCTTTACCCTCACTCCGGTCGACATCCATAAGGTCATTGAAGACACCGCCGAAATTCTGCATCGAACCCTCGACAAGCGAATCACCATCAAACAAGAGCTGGCAGCACGGCAAGTCCTGGTGATGGGCGACCGGAGCCAGCTGCAGAGCAGCCTGCTGAACACCGGCATCAATGCCGGCCATGCCATGCCGGAAGGGGGCACGCTCACCTTCATCACCCGCGAGGTCACCCTCGACCGGGACTATTGTCGTCGGAGTTCCTTCTCCTTGCATCCGGGACCCTATGTCTGCATCGATATCAGAGATTCCGGGGTGGGGATTCCCCAGGAACATCTCAAACGAATCTTTGAACCATTTTTCACCAC
>CAIMMA010000045.1 GCA_903842475.1 uncultured bacterium | reverse complement strand
TCCTGCTGCAACATGGCTTGTTAGAGCCAACAACCGCATCCGCTCAGGGAGGCGCCCAATGACCTTTACCCGACCGACCTTCCGCCATCCCGATCTGGCCCCCAATGCCGCCGGTTTCCAGCGCCGCGATTATGAAGGGCTGATCTCCACCCTCTGCGCCGGCTGCGGCCATGACTCGATCAGTAACGCCATCATCCAGGCCTGCTTTGAGCTGGCCCTGCCGCCGCACCGGATTGTCAAGATGTCCGGCATCGGCTGTTCGTCCAAGAGCCCGGCCTATTTCCTCGGCAAATCGCATGGCTTCAATTCGGTCCATGGCCGGATGCCTTCGATCGCCACCGGGGCCAACATGGCCAATCGCGATCTGGTCTATCTGGGGGTTTCCGGCGACGGCGACACCGCCTCGATCGGCATGGGCCAGTTCGTCCATGCGGTCCGCCGCAACCTCCACATGCTCTACATCGTCATGAACAACGGCTGCTACGGCCTGACCAAGGGCCAATATTCGGCCACCGCCGACAAGGGCTCCAAGGGGAAGAAGGGCCCGGCCAATCTGCTCGAATCCATCGATCTCTGCGAACTGGCCATCCAGCTGGGGGCCGGGTTTGTCGGCCGCAGTTTTTCCGGCGACAAACAGCAGCTGGTGCCGATGATCAAGGCTGGCCTCAGCCACGGCGGCCTGGCCTTCATCGATGTGATCTCGCCCTGCGTCACCTTCAACAACAATCCGGAATCGACCAAGAGCTACCATTGGGTGCGGGAGCACAGCGAGGCCACCAATACTTTTGATTTCGTCCCCTTCCTCCCGACCATCACCGCCGACTATCCCGACGATGTCACCGAGACCGTGACCCTGCATGACAACTCGCAGATCCATCTGCACAAACATCCCCATGGCCCCGACATCACCGACCGACGGCAGGCCATCGACGCCCTCGAGGACCACAAGGCCCAGGAAATGATCCTCACCGGCGTGCTTTACGTCAATCCCGAGAGTGTCGATACCCACGAGATTCTCAACACCAGCGCGCGACCGCTCAACAGCCTCACCGAGGCCGACCTCTGCCCCGGCAGCGCGGCGCTGGCGGCGATTAATGCCGGGCATCGATAACCGCACGTTGTCATGAACGATTACGCCGCTTTGCTTTCGGGCATCGTCTGTGCCGGTATCGGCGGCGAGCTGTTCGTTCGCGGCGCGGTCGGACTTGCCCATTGGGTACGCATTTCACCGGGGATTATCGGCGCGGTCGTGGCTGCCTTCGCCACTTCCAGCCCCGAGCTGGCCGTTTCGATCAGTGCCGCTCTCGCCGGCACGTCCCCCATCGCCCTCGGTGATGCCCTGGGCAGCAATATCGTCAATGTCGCCCTGATTCTCGCCCTGGTTCTGGTCGTATCCGGCATCCAAAGTTCCCACGACAGCGTGAGGCGCGATTTTCCCGTCGCTTTGCTGATTCCCCTCTGCACCGGTTTTCTGTTTATCGATGGCCGACTTTCCCGGTTTGACGGTGTCCTGCTGCTGGGCCTGTTTTTGGTATGGCTTGTCGTCACCGCAATCGAGGCTCGGAAACAGCGCAGCGCCACCGACGAGGTGCTCGGCGAGCATCGGAGATGGCTGGTGGTCTGTTCCTGCACCGGCGGCCTGGCGCTTCTTGTTCTGGCTGGCAACTTGATCGTCGCGGGCGCCAAGGGGATTGCCCTTTCCTTTGGCATGGACTATTTCATGGTCGGGGTGACGGTGGTGGCGATCGGCACCTCCACGCCTGAGCTGGCGACGGCGGTTATCGCCAAGCTTCGCGGTCACGACGAGGTCGGACTGGGGACCATTTTGGGCAGTAACATCTTCAACGGATTATTCGTCGTCCCGGTGGCGGCTATGATCAACCCGATTACCGTTGTTGTCCGGCATGAGGTCGCCCTTGCCTTGGTTTTTGGTTGTGTCGCTGTAGCGCTCACCTATCCAACGCGCGCAGGTTTTATCGGGCGAACTCGGGGGGCGCTGCTTCTCCTGCTCTATGGTCTCTATTTGCTCACCGTTTTCACCTTTCAAAGTTAGCCGTACCAATGCCTCTTCCCGGGTAAAGAAAATTACCTTCATAATATCCGATGGCCATCTTCTCGCGTCGAACGATTCGAGCACGCCCTTGCACCCAACTTTTCGGAACCACCTCTATGTAGGTTCTGTTTCCTTTTTCTCCAAGGTAAGTGTATGCTGACGTCATTTTTTTTCGCGATTTTTCGATCGACCCATGCCGCGAAGTCAACGTGTTGTAGGCAAAGAGCAGTGGTTTTTTTTTTGGGGGCCTCCTAAAAGGTGTTCCACTCGCATGCGGCCATCGGCAGAAAACCTTTTTCCTGGAGGATGAGGTCCAGGTGCGCGAGGCTGAGCGCGATGAGATCGGCATGGCTTGGGCGGAGATTGCCCGATTGGTTGCTGGTGAGGAGGTAGGTTGAGCACTTGTCGCAGGTAAACGCGGTGCCGTCAGTCTCGCCCTCCACAAAAAGGTAATTGGTTGCCTGCGGATCTTCGTGGTCGCAATGCGGGCAGGTTAACCGGGAAAATGACCATTCGTGACGGCAGGTGGAGCATTGCAGCCATCGTACACCCTTTTCCCGAATGATGGCCAGGTGGGGAAAGCTGCCGCACATGGGGCAATAGCCTTTCGTCCAGGGCCAGGAGGCCAGTTCTTTTGTCATGTCCCGGGCCCTTTTGGTCAGCAGCAGCCGGGTCAGGGAGCGCTGAAAGAGCTGCAGGGCTATCGGCTCGATCCCGATGTTTGGTGCGTCATCGGTGCGCTGATCGCTTGCTTCGTTCGAAGTGCACAATGCAAAACAGACAGAAGGTTCTTCCTTGATTCGTTTCGAGAGACACCGCATATCTTCGGAGAATTGGGGGAAACCCTCACCGATGGCGCTGGCAACGGACAGTCCCGCCTCTTGCCAGGGATCATCCGGCAGCAACAGCCGGCATTGCCGGATCAGGGGTATTCCCCCGTGATATTTGAGTGGATCGACCGGGAAAGTTCTGGTCGGGTCCTGCCAGTTTTGCAGAAAGCGATGCTGGCTCACCAACAGGGGGCCAAAGGCCTGAAGCAGGCTGGAGGCATGGGGGGTTGCAATCGCCAGGCGATCAATTTCCGTTGCCAGGTCCTCGATTTCGGTGGTGATGTTTGTCATGACGGGGGCACCCTTGAGTGAACATTCGGAGTTAGGCAAAAGATCGCAGGGCGAAATCGAAAAGACCGGAGCGTGGGAAGCGCCCCGGTCTCCGACGACCTGCGGATACGGGAGAGTTGCGAGCAGAGCTGCCCTGCAAGGGGCGCTCGGCAACTCAGTTCCGAGAGGTTTTGTTGCCGCCGTTGCTGCCAAAAACCTCTAACGTGCCGTCCTCTTCCATTTCCTTCAACCACTTGGGGTGCTGCTTTTTCATCCAGCCTCTGGTCACCCAGCCGGTGAACATCGCCGGGGACGACCCAGGCGCACCGATGGTGACCAGATAGAGATGGACGAACACAAAGGCAAAAATTAACAGGAAACCGAGGGAGTGGACAACATACATCGTCCGGACCAGCTCCACGCCGAAATTGAGCGGAAACCACATAATCAGGCCGCTCGTCAACATGGCCACGCCGCCCAGAACGACCACCAGAAAGAACATTTTCTGACCGGGATTGAATTTACCCACATCCGGAATGTTCTCGACGTGCCAGAGAAAACCGCCGCCCTCCTTGATCCATGGCCAGTCTTCCTGGGAAGAAAACTTGAAGGCCTCCTTGCCAAAAATGAAGATGGCTACGAGCAGACTCGCCCCGAAAAAGAGACCGCCATAGTGGTGGAGCATGCGCAGATTGGCCATGCCGCCCATGGCATAGCCGATAAAGTTCAGAGAGTGGTACATGGTGCCCATCCCGGTGATGCACAGCAGGAAGCAGGAAAGCGCCAAGCACCAGTGCACAACGCGCTCGAAGGGTCGAGTGGCCTTAATCAATCCTTTTTTCATGACTTGTTCCCTCCTTCACTGGTCGTTTCCTCTTCGGGCATCTTGGGGCCATGGGTGATGTAGTGGAGGAAGGCACCCGCCACGACCGCACCCGCGACCAGGAGCCCGGCTGGTTTCAGGAATTCTTTCCAGACAATGATCTGCAGCGGAATTTGCGGATGCTTGGGAAGATGGTCATACACTTCGACTTTTTCCGGTAGGACATAGACGACATGGGTGCCGTCGACAAACTTGTCTCCATAGACACTGGCATCGCCGCCCAGAGCCTTCGCCCGTTTGTAGGCCTTGTCAAGCATGGCCGCCTTGGGCCCGATCTGCAGGGCGCCGGTCGGGCAGGAAAGCACGCAGGCCGGGAGCTGATTCCCCTGGAGACGGGTATAACAGAGATCGCATTTGTAGATTTTGTTGGTGGCTTCGTTGAATTTCGGCACACCAAAGGGGCAGGCAAACACACAAGCCTTGCAGCCGATGCATTTATCGACATTAAGACTGACGTTACCGAATTCGGTGTGATACAAGGCCTCGGTCGGGCAGACCTTGGCACAGGCGGCATCGGTGCAGTGCATGCAGCCGTCTTTCCGAAACAGCCATTTGAGGTTGCCGCCGCGATCCACATGCTCCTGGAAACGAATGAGCGTCCAGGTGTTCCACTGAAGATCCGGAGGATTTTGATAACTGCCGGTATTCTTGGTTCGTGAGGCCGGCAACTCGTTCCATTGTTTACAGGCGATCTGGCAGCCCCGGCAGGCGGTGCAGCGGGACAGATCGATCAACTTGATAAGTTCTTGTGACATATCCTCCCCCCTTAAGCCTTGCTGACGTTAACCATGAATGCCTTATACTCCGGACAGAAAGTATTGGGGCAGCCCACGGCTGGGGTCAGGTGATTGACAGAATCGTCGGCGGTCTCTACCGGATGAAACCAGCCATAATTGCATGGCATGCCCACCTGATGAATGACCTTGCCTTCCACCTCAAACGGTTTGAGGCGTTTGGTGACCATGGCCACACAGGACACTTCGCCCCGAACTGAGGCGACCTTGACGCGTTCACCGTTCTTCAGTCCCAGCTTTTCGGCGAGTTTATCACTTATTTCGACATACGCCTCGGGCATCGCCTCCAGAAGCCACGGCTGCCAGCGAGTGAAGCCGGAACACCAGTGCTCGGTGGCAGAGTAGGTCGTGCAAACATACGGATACTTCTGATCGGCATTGGCGACCTTATCAAGATCACTCTTAAAGACCTTGACCGCTGGATTAAGGAGCTGACCAGAGATGGGATTTTTGGTCAAGGGACCTTCCAGGGGTTCGTAATGTTCCGGGAAGGGGCCTTCGACCATGCCCGGGCCGAAGATGGCGCCCACGCCGTCCGCCTTCATGATGAAGGGGAGCTTGCCCTTTTCCTTGTCCGCCAGCGGTGGCCAGGGACCGTCGGCGACATCGCCGACCCATCGGTCTCCAACCCACTCCAGCAGTTTCATCTTCGGGTTGTAGGGTCTGCCTTGCGGATCGCAGGAGGCGCGGTTGTAGATAATGCGCCGGTTGAGCGGCCAGGCGAAGCCCCAGTCGGGATAGAGGCCCAACCCGGTGGGATCTTCCTTGCCGCGCTTGGCCATCTTGTTTTCCCCCTTCTGGTCGAAGCTGCCGGCCATCAGCCAGTTGCCGCAGGAAGTCGAGCCATCGGTCATCAACTTGGCAAAGGACGGCACGGTTTCGCCTTTCTTGTTCACCTCCTTGGAGCCCGTGACCTTGTCCTCGATGACCAGATCCTTGGTGTAGTGACCGTTGATCTGCTTGGCAACCTTGAGCGGATCAAAACGGCCCAGACTGTTGCGGTAATCCCATTTCAGATTGAGGATCGGTTCCCAACAGGCCCCGCCTTCCTCCCGGTAGAGGGCGCGGATGGAGTCCATGATCAGCATGGTGATGGTGCCATCAGACATGGCCTCGCCCGGCGGATTGGCGGCCCGGTAGCGCCATTGGACCCAGCGGCCGGAGTTACTCTGGCTGCCGGCCTTTTCCATGCTGGCGGAAGCCGGCAGGAGGAAGACCTCGGTGTCGACCGCCTTCGGATCGACGCCGGGCCCTTTCCAGAACGAGGAGGTCTCGTTATCAAAGAGATTGACGTTGACCATCCACTTCAATTTCTGCAACCCTTTGCGGACTTTGTTCGAGTTCGGGGAACTGACGGCGATATTGGAGCCATAGGCAAAGAACCCTTTGATCTTGCCCGCATACATCGAGTCAATGGTGTGCATGATGGAGTGGTGTTTACCGTCGTCCAGCTTGGGCAGCCAGGAGTACCCGAAATCGTTTTCCGGGGTGGCTTCATCGCCCCACATCGCCTTGAGGAAACTGACCGTGTATTTAGGGTAGTTCTGGTACCAGTTGGCCGACTGGGGATCCGTGGACTTGGAAGTATACTTCTCGTTGTACTTGGTGAGCGTGTCCAGGGGGCCTGAGGGCATCTTCAGATAACCGGGGAGGATATTGTACAAAATGGCGTGGTCGGTCGAGCCCTGGACGTTCGGTTCGCCGCGCAGGGCGTTGATGCCGCCGCCGCAGACCCCCATATTGCCGAGCAGCAACTGAATGATCGACATGGCCCGGATGATCTGGCTGCCGGTGGTATGATGCGTCCAGCCCAGGGCGTAACATTCGGTGCCGGCCTTATCCGGAGCGCCGGTGGCGCCGTATTCCTTGTAAACCTTGAGCAGGTTTTCCTTGGAGACCCCGGTGATCGACGACACCTTGTCCAAGGTATAGCGGTCGTAATGCTTTTTCAGCATCTGGTAGACGCAGCGCGGATTCTCAAGGGTATAATCGCGGACGGGGATCCCCTTCTCGTCCTTTTCGGTGGTCCAGGTTTTTTTATTATAACTTCGCTTCTCGGCATCAAAGCCGGTAAAGAGGCCGTCCTGGAAATCATAGTCCGGGCTGAGGATCTGCGAGGCATTGGTGTAGTATTTGACGTACTCGTCCTGAATGAGATTGTTGTCGATGATGTACTTGATCATCCCGCCCAGAAAGGCGATATCGGTGCCGGAACGAAGCGGCACATGATAATCGCAACGGGCCGAGGTCCGGGTGTACCGGGGATCGACATGGATGATCTTGGCGCCCCGGTCCTTGGCACGAAGGATCCACTTGAAGGCGATGGGGTGATTCTCGGCGGCATTGCTGCCCATAATCAGAATGCAGTCACTGTTCTTCAGGTCAATATAATGGTTCGTCATCGAACCCCTGCCAAACGACTCTCCCAGAGCCGCTACGGAGGGGCTGTGTCAGACGCGGGCCTGGTGATCGATGTTAACCAAGCCCATGGCACGGCAGGCGATACTCAGGGTCCAGCATTCCTCGTTGCTGATGTTGGAGGTGCCGTAGTGGCCGATGGTCTCCACCCGGTTGACCAACTCCCCTTTTTCATTGTGGGTGATGAAATCCTGGTCACGGGTATCCTTGACCAGACGGGCGATCCGGTTCAGCGACCACTCCCAGTCTTTTTCTTCCCATTTGTCGCTTTTCGGCGCCCGGTAGAGCACCTTGCGCAACCGGTGCTGATTGACCTCGGTCAGGCCGAAGATCCCGGCCCCCTTGGCGCAGAGCGAGCCTTCGTTGATCGGATGATCGGGATCGCCTTCGATGTTGAAGATCTTGCCGGTCATGTCGGTGCTGCAGATCAGGCCGCATCCCACGGAACAGTAGCAGCAGATGGTGGTCGACTGTTTGGCTCTGCGGATCCGGTCGGTTTTACTCAGCCCCGCGGCATGCGCCTTCAGGGCGGAGAGGTCAATTCCCAGCGCGGTTAGGGCTACGCCTGATCCGATTGAACCGGATACGGACAGAAAACTCCTTCTGGTAATTTTCATACGCTCTCCTTTTCTGGCTTGAGTTGATGGTCGTTCCTGGAAAACAGTATTTGAAGACCAGGAGTGTTTTGAGTAAAAAATTCCTGTCAGGGTCTAGGCCTCCGGAAGAGCCGAGCCTGTGGTCGTTCCTTCAATATTTCTAAGGGTCGGGTGTGTTGACGATTACTTGTTATGCTTGCGGGCGAAGTGGTATAAAACGGTGGGGAAGGCAAGGCCATCTTCCCGGCCGATGAAAATAGATTGCGGAAATATGGGGAGGAAAGCATGCACGTTTTGAGCATAACGCTGCTATTCGGCAGTGGCTGTTTGGGGTAGTTAAAGAAGGAAACCGACGCAGGTGCGGTCGTCTTGGTCAATGTGCTCAGCGCGGAGTTGATGCGCTTGATTGGGGAGGGGGATGCGGTTGTTTGCAGAGTACTTTTGGGTTGCTCCACTACAGTACCTTTAAAAAGAATACCTGAGTGATCGCTCGATTTTCTCGAGTGCCTGCTCAGTAAGCGTAAGCGATCTTTCTGGTCGTCGTCAAGATAAAATATGGATTTGCAGCGCAGGCCGGACAAACAAGGCCCCCGAGGGGCCGGCTGCGCCTCCGTTGCGAGCGCAGCGGGTGAATGCAAAGGGCTTGAATTTTTTGAGCGAGCTCGCGCAGGTGGCATTTCGGGTGATTACGACCAGGGCATACGCATCGCGATCGTATTCCCGTCCTGTTGGCAAAGGCCGGGGTGAGAACAGGGGGGACGAAAGTATTCTTATGTTAATACCATTGAATGTAAATCAATATTTTCAGATGGTTTCCCCGGCTAAAATATCTTAAACTAGCAGCGTTTGGGAGCGGGCACCTTCGGAGCGGCTATTTGCGGGAAATAGTGGTTTGCCCCCCGGCTATCTCCGGTTGCTTTGCAGCGCGGAATCCACCCTCTTTATTTCCAGGATTACCTTACTATGATCACTCGCACCCCATCCAATCGATCGTTACCTGCCGGCCAAGGGCGGAGCCGGAACCAGTCAGGGTTCCGATTTGCCACGTCCCGCAGCAAATTCTTCACCCGCTGCGCCGTGCTGCTGGCTTTTGGCCTGACCGCTTGTACGGGAGCGGATACGAGAGTCTCTCCGCCAACCCTTGTCAACCCGGCGGTCGAGGCTCAGGCCAACCGCTTGGCGACCGGCAGCCCCGCGAATGCCGCGACGCGGCGCACTGTCGGCCAGTACCGTGCCTCGCGGATTACCGGGGACTATGCCGAGTATGCCAGCCTGCAGCGGTTTGTCGACCAGATGGTGGAGAAACATGGTTTTGAGCATGAGAACCTGATGGGGGTGTTTTCGCAAGCTCGCCGCAAAAAATGGACCCTGGACTATCTCGCCAAGTCGGATCAGGGCTTAAAAGGCAAACCCGCCGCCGGAGGCTGGACCCGGTACCGGGAGAAATTTCTCGACGAGCCCCACATCAGCGCC
>CAIMMA010000044.1 GCA_903842475.1 uncultured bacterium | reverse complement strand
GGCAAGACAGCGTACAGTTTCCTCCCGCCCTCCAGCTTTGATGCGAGCCGGAAGGTGATGGAAACCTTACAGCAGAGGGGATGGACCGATAACCAGGAAACCTTCATCGAAAAAAAGGACGGGACGCAAGCGCACCTGCTCTACTCATCCGCCACCTTTCAATTGGGTGGAGAATGCTGTGCGGTCAGCATGTTGGTCGACATCACCGAACGCAAAGTTATGGAGGAAAAGCTGCAGCAAAGCGAGTCTACCTTGCAAAGCTTTTTCCAGGCCGCCCCGGTTGGACTGGCGATTCTCAAGGGTCGGATCTTCCAGGCGGTCAACGAGCGTATCTGCGAGATTACCGGCCACCTTGCCGCTGACCTGCTGAACCAGTCCTCCCGCCACCTCTACGAAAGCCAAGAAGAATACCACCGGGTGGGAACAGCCTTGTATAGCCGGCTGCAAGCCCGGAATACCGGCTATGTGGAAACCCGATTCCGCCATCGGGACGGTTCACTGCGCAACGTCTCCCTGTTCGCGGCGCCCATCGATCCCGTTGCCCCTGAGGCCGGAGTGGCCGTGGCCATTCAGGACATCACCGACCAGAAAAAAATGTTCCGGAAACTGCGAGACAGTGAGGAGCACTTCCGAACCCTGTTTGAGTCGGCAAGCGATGCCATCCTGATCACCAAGGATAACAGCATTACCGGCAGGACGATCGTCGACTGCAACAAGAAAGCCCTGGAGATGTTCGGCTGTGCACGGCACGAAATGCTCGGCCGATCACCCCGCGATTTTTCCCCGGCGCTCCAACCTGACGGACGAACCTATCGAGAAAAAGGGGCCGCCTATATTGCGGCAGCTCTCCAGGGAATGCCGCAACATTTTGAATGGCTGCATAGCCGTTTCGACGGGACCCTATTCCATGCGGATGTCAGCCTCAGCGCCATAGAACTCTCAGGAGAGCAGCATATACAGGCGATCGTCCGTGACGTCAGCAAACGGAAAGCGATTGAGACAGCCCTGCGGGAAAGCGAGTTCCGTTTCCATTCCTTCTTCAACACCAATCCCGAGGGCATCCTGTTGATCGATTTCCAAGGGATGCTCCTCGATCTCAACAAAGCGTTTCTCCAGGAAAGCGGCTACAGCCTCGGTGAATGCACCCATAAACATTTCAAGGCATTCATCCCCCCGGAGGATCAGGCCAGAATCGTGGAGGCCATCCTCGCCATCAAATCCGGTCTTTCGCAAAACGGTCCCCTGCATTTCTCCTATATTGCCAAGGATGGCGCCATCGTCCCGGTTGCCGCCAAAGGCTGGCTGGTTGTGGATGAAAACAACGCCCCCCTCTACATGGGGATCTTTATCCGCAATTTGACCAAGGAAATAGCCTTGGCGGAAGAAAAAACCGCCCTGGAAAGACAGATATCCCAGGCGCAGAAAAGTGAGGCCATCGGCACCCTGGCCGGGGGCATTGCCCATGATTTCAACAATATCCTCGGCGGCATCATCGGCTACACCGAACTGGCGCTCTACCGGAACCCAGCGGCCGTGGATCCTAAGATCCGCGAGTATCTCGAACGCGTCCTGGAAGGCGGCAATCGGGCCAAAGACCTGGTGCAGCAGATCCTGCGCTTCAGCAAGAACAGCAATGTAGTCATGGCGCCCATCAATCTGACGCCGGTGATCAAGGAATCCATCAATCTGCTGCGCTCGACCTTGCCGACCACCGTTGCCATCCAGCACCAAACGGAAGTGGCCAGCGACCGGATCCTCGGCGACCCGACCCAAATCCATCAGGTGGTCATGAACCTGGCCACCAACGCCTACCATGCCATGCGGGATACCGGAGGGCTGATCACCATCGCCCTGGAAAACGTCACCCTGACCCGGGCCAGGCAATGCATGACCATGACCATCCCGCCGGGGGAGTACCTGCAGCTCAGCGTGACCGATACCGGCTCCGGCATACCGCCCGCGGTCCTGGAACGGATCTTCGAACCGTATTTCACCACCAAGAAGGTCAACGAGGGCACCGGCCTGGGCATGGCGGTGGTCAGGGGGATTGTCAAGAGCCATAAAGGCCTGATCGAGATAACCACCGCTCTTGGCAAAGGCACCTGTTTCGACGTTTTCCTGCCGCTCACCCAGGGCATAACAGCCGAGATAGACTGCCGGGAGAACCATCTGGCCCTCGGCCACGGAGAACGGGTGCTCATTGTCGACGACGAAACCTTTTTCCTGGAGGTGGTCGAAAAATGTCTCAAACTGCTCGGCTACCAGGTCTTCGCCAGCCAAAGCAGTCTGACCACCCTGAAAACCTTCCAGGATAATCCCCAGGGGTATGATCTGCTCATCACCGACCAGACCATGCCGGAAATGACCGGGGTGCAACTGACCCAGGAAATCCGCAAAATCAGTAGCACCCTGCCGGTCATCCTCTGCACCGGGTACAGCGAAACCGTGACCGAGCATTCCGCCCACTATTACGGGGTCACCGAGTTCCTGATGAAACCGGTCAACATCCATGACCTGGCTCAAACGATTGCAGCGGTTTTAGCAAAGCGCAACACCGCGTGAAGAACGATGAAAAAGCTCGACAAGACCCTGGCCGCCACCTACGATAGTATACTCTACGGCACCAGCTTGCCCGACACTTCACGACCAAGCAGGAGATCATGCATGAGAGCTCAGAGCGTTCATCTTCCCTGGCGCTGCCGGCGCTTGCTCGTCGCCCTTTTCCTGCTGGTCTGGACCGCAACCCTCTCGGCTTCGCTCGCTGCTGCTGCCCAGCGGGTGCTGGTGGTGCACAGTTATCATGAAGATCAGCAGGAACACGTGGTCGAGATGACCCGGGGCATAGAGGAAGCCCTGGCCGGTGCGGATTGTCAACTCCGCTATTTCCACATGGACACCAAACGGCAGACCTCTGAGGCGTGGAAACGGACCGCCGGTGCAAAGGCCCGACAACTGGCCGACGCATACCGCCCCCAGGTGATCATCACCATGAATGACAATGCCCAAGCGTATTTCGCCAAGGACTATGCCAAGGCACCAGCCTCCCCGTACTTTGTGTTTAGCGGGGTGAATGCCGACCCGCGGTTGTACGGTTTTCCAAATGACAAGGTCACCGGTGTGCTGGAGCGGCCCAACGTCATCGAAAGCATCGAATTACTGCTGAAAATCAAACCGGCGATCAAAAACCTGCTGATCCTTGCCGACAAATCCGAATCCACCGACCCCTTTGTCGCCTACTGCAAGACACTCAAACTACCGGTAACCGTGCAAGCCTATGAGCAACCCTTGACCTTTGATGCCTTGCAGGGCGTGCTTGCACAATACCACGATCAGGTTGACGCCATCGGCCTGTACACGCTCCGCACCATTGCCCGCAGCGCCGCCGATCCCACCAAGGTGCCGGAACGGGAGATTGTCCGTTATATCAATGAACAGTACAAGCTCCCCACGGTCGGCTTCTTCGACACCGCCGCCGAGGCCGGGGTGCTCTGCGGGGTCAGCGTGTCCATGCGGGAGCAGGGGTTTGCCGCGGGGGTGATCGCCCGGGGCCTCCTTGAGGGCAAAAAACCCATTGACTTTGTGGTCAAACCGACGGACAAAGGCCGGATCCAGCTCAATTTGCGAACCGCGGAACGACTCGGCATCCAGGTGCCGTACACCATGATTCAACGCGCCGATGTGGTCATCAGGTAGCAAGACGATGCACGCCAACCTCAGCAGAAAAATCCTTATCCCCTCGCTGGCCACCATCGCCCTGGGGCTCGTCGCCGTCCTGCTGGTCACCTATCTCAATGCGCGGGGGGTCGTCCAGCAGGAACTGACCAGGAGACTGGCGCGGGAAGCGCAGCTCACCGCCAAATTGATCGACAGCTGGCTGCAGGCGCGAACCACCGACATGGTTCTCTGGTCCCAGCAGCAAGTCTTTTCCGAGGCCCTGACCGAAGGGGGCTATTACGGCAGAAGCGCCCGCGAAGGAGCGGAACGCCTCCTCGCCACCCTGCAGCGCGGATATCCCTATTGCGACGACGTCTTTCTTGCCGACCTGCGGGGCAACATCGTCGCCCTTTCAGCCAAGGATGCAGCATCCTATACCCATGTCCGGTTGGCGGATAGAGCCTATTTCAAGGAAACCCTGCAGGGAAAAACCGTCATTTCTCCGGTGATTGTCAGCAAATTCACCACCCGCCGAGTCTTCACCATAACCGCGCCGATAACAGCCGACGGCGCCATTATCGGCGTCATCGGCGCGGCGGTAGATTTCTCCGTGTTCAAATCGCTCTTCCTCGATGATTTCAAACTCAAACATTTCGGCTATGCCTTTATCACCGACAGTGAACAGCGGGTACTCGCCAGTTCAAGAGACAATGAACAACAGTTGATGGAATCCTCCCAGGGCGGTCTGTTGCAACGCATCGCCGCCGATGCCGGGGGGACGTTCACCCATCGATTCGAGAATGTCGAGATATTGACGGCCTACCAGCACCTGCAGCAAACCGGCTGGTCGTTCAACCTGAATCAGTCCCTGGAACCGACCCTCCAGCCCCTGCTCCGGATAGGCCAGATCAGCGCTGCCGGGGCGATACTCGTCCTTTTGCTGATCGCCCTGGTGATCGGCGCCCTTTTTCGCCGTTTGATCGGTGCACGGCTGGGCCTCATGCTCGAAGTGATTGCCCGAGTCCGGGGAGGGGACCTTACCCCTCGTATTGCCGGGGGATCGGGGGCCGTACCGGATGAAATCAGCGAGCTCACCGATGCGTTCAATGCCATGATCGCCCGACTTGAACAGATTCTGACCGAGTTGCACCAGGAAATCAGGAACCGCAAGGAGGCCGAGTCGGCCCTGGCCCATCACCAGGAAAATTTAGAAGCGTTGATCGCCGTTCGCAGCCGGGAACTGGAGGAGGAGATCCTGGAACGACAACGGATCGAAGCCCGACTGGGTCAGGCGGAAAAAATGGAGATCATCGGCACCCTGGCCGGCGGCGTGGCCCACGATCTCAACAATATCCTCTCGGGCGTGGTCACCTATCCCGATCTGCTGCTCATGAAAATTCCGGCGGACAGCCCGCTGGCCAAGCCGCTGCTAGCCATCAAGCGTTCCGGAGAGAAAGCCGCGGCCATCGTCCAGGATCTCCTCACCCTGGCACGTCGGGGGGTAACGATCAAAGAGCCGGTCAATTGCAACCTGGTGATCGACGAATACCTGCACAGCCCCGAATGCAGGCAATTGCTGGACCGGCACCCCGGTGTCGAGCTTGTCACCGAGTATGACGAGGATCTGCAGAACATCCTCGGTTCGCCGGTGCATCTGGCAAAAACGGTGATGAACCTGATCAGCAATGGCGCCGAGTCCATGGCGCAGCGTGGACAGATCCGGATCACAACCGAAAACCGCTACGTCGACAATCAGCTGCAACTCTACGAAAACATCGATGAGGGCGACTATGTGGTTCTGAGCGTGGAAGACCAGGGGAACGGTATTCCACCAGAAGATCTCGATAAAATTTTCGAGCCCTTCTACACCACCAAGAAGATGGGGAAAAGCGGCACCGGCCTCGG
>CAIMMA010000043.1 GCA_903842475.1 uncultured bacterium | reverse complement strand
TGCATCCAGGGGGCCTATTCGCTCTTGCTGATGACCCCGGACACCATGATCGCCGTCCGCGATCCCAACGGGTTTCGACCGCTCTGCCTGGGCGTGCTCGACAACGGCGCCCATGTGGTGGCCTCCGAGACCTGCGCGCTCGATCTGATCGAGGCCGAATACCTGCGCGACATCGAGCCGGGCGAGGCCCTGATCATCAACGAGCAGGGGCTGACCTCGCTCTTTCCCTGGGCCCCGGCGCAGAAGAGCTTCTGCATCTTCGAGCATGTCTATTTCGCCCGGCCCGACAGCGATGTCTTTGGCTTCAACGTCTATGCCTCCCGCAAACGGATGGGCGAAATTCTCGCCAAAGAGGCCAAGATCCCCGCCGATTTCGTCATGCCTTTCCCCGATTCGGGCAACTACGCCGCCATCGGTTATTCCAACGCCTCCGGCATCCCCCTGGAAATGGGGATGATCCGCAACCACTATGTCGGCCGCACCTTCATCCAGCCGACCCAGTCGATGCGCGATTTTTCCGTCCGGGTCAAGCTCAACCCGGTACGGTCGCTGCTCAAGGGCAAGCGGGTGATCATTGTCGAAGATTCCATCATCCGCGGCACCACCGGCCGCAGCCGGGTGCAGTCGCTGCGCGCCGCCGGGGCCGCCGAGATCCACATGGTGGTCAGCTGTCCGCCCACCCGCCATGCCTGTTACTACGGGATCGATTTCCCCTCCAGCAGCCAGTTGATCGCCGCCGACAATACCGTGGACGGCATCCGCGAATACCTGGGGCTTGATTCCCTGACCTACCTCAGTGTCGAGGGCATGGTGGAGGCCACCGGCTTAAGCCGCGACAACTTCTGCCTGGCCTGTTACAATGGCGAATATCCGATCGAACCGGATAAGAATTTCACCAAGGACGCCTTCACCGATTGCGGCTGCTGACCGCTTGGCCAACCATTAGGCTTGGCTCATCTCAACTGGAGGATATCCGCAGATGCGCACCATCGTCATCGACAGTTATCGTTGCAGCGGCTGCGCGACCTGCACCGAGATGTGCCCCGAGGTGTTTGTGCTCAGTCCGCTCACTGAAAAGGCCGAACTGATCTCCCCCGATCAGGCGGTCACCGATGCGGTACTTGAGGCCGCCGCCTTTTGTCCGGAAAAATGTATTCTCATTGTCGAAGGAGCGGAGGCGGACCGCTAACGCACCGGAGCGGATGGCGCCGAAGCCCGGTGGTCGGAGCGGCGCTCGCCCAATTTGACCCCCTCCGAATACCGTAGCCCGGCCCCGCTTCCTTCCTTCGAAACGTACCCCCGCCCTCTTTCCCTGGCTGTAAGCGGTCATCGGAACAAAGAACGAAGGAGATCCCATGCATCCCGTCGCGCTTATCCCCACCCCGGACGCCCTCCCCGTTGCCTGGGGCTGGTTCCAGCTGCTGCTGCTGCCCACCTTTTTTCTCCATATTCTACTGATGAACGTCATGTTCGGCGCCGCCTTCATCGCCCTGGTCAGCCATCTGCGCGCGCCTGCCGACACCACGCCCTGCACCGCCGAGATTTCGCAAAAACTGCCCTTTACCATTGCCTTTGCGGTCAATTTCGGGGTGGCGCCGCTGCTCTTTGTCCAGGTGCTCTACGGCCAGTACATCTATGTCAGCTCCCTGCTGATGGCGGTCTTCTGGCTGTCGATTATGGTGCTGCTCATCGCTGCCTACAGCCTGGCCTATGTCTATAAATACCGGTTCGCGGAGTTGGCGGGTTGGCGGGTCGTGGTCGCCGGCCTGATCACCGCCTGCCTGCTGGCCATTGGTTTCTGCTTCACCAACAATCTCACTCTGATGCAGACCCCGGCGGCCTGGAGCCGGTATTTCGCTCAGCCCGGCGGCCTGCTGCTCAACCTCGTTGATCCTACCTTCTGGCCCCGGTATCTCCATTTCATGGTCTCGGCGGTGGCCATCGGCGGTTTGGCCCTGGCCGCCTATTTTTCCTGGCAGCACCGTCGGGGGATGGCCGATGCCCATCCCTGGATCAGGTACGGCTGCCGCTGGTTCGGCTACGCCACCCTGGTGAATCTGGCCATCGGCCTCTGGTTCCTGCTGGCCTTGCCGGCCGGCATGCTCACCCTGGCCACCGGTGCGGGCCGTTTTTTTCTGCTGCTCCTGACCGGCGGGGTCGTGCTGGCGCTGGTGGCGGTGCGGTTGGGTTTTAGCCTGCGGGTCATGCCGGCGCTGGCCTGCGCCCTGGGAACCCTGGCCCTGATGATCGGCGCCCGCAGCCTGCTGCGCACCATGATGCTGGCCCCCTGGTTTTCCTTCGACCAGCTGCCCGTGGTCCCGGCCCATGGGCCGATGGTCCTCTTTTCCCTGTTTCTGGCCGGCGGGCTGGTACTGATCGGCTGGATGGTCTGGAGCGCCCTGCGCTGCCCGCCGGCAGGGGAGGTGCGGCCATGAATTATCCGGTCTGGCAGCTTGACGCCTTCGGCGGTGGCCTGCTGATCATCCTGATCGCCGTCTTCCATGTCTATATCTCCCACTTTGCCGTGGGCGGCGGTCTTTTCCTGGTACTGGCCGAGCGCAAGGGCTACCGGGAAAACAACCCGGCCATTGTCGCCTACGTTCGCCGGCATGCCCGTTTTTTCCTGCTGCTCACCATGGTGTTGGGTTCGATGAGCGGGGTGGGCATCTGGCTGATCATCTCGCTGCTCAATCCGGCGGCCACCTCGGTCCTTATCCACACCTTTGTGTTCGGCTGGGCCACCGAATGGGTGTTTTTTCTGATCGAGATCGTGTCGCTGTTCATCTATTACTACACCTTCGGACGGATGGAACGCGGCCGGCATCAGCTGATCGGGTGGATCTATTTCGGGGCTGCCTGGATGTCGCTCTTTGTGATCAACGGCATCATCGGCTTCATGCTCACCCCGGGCACCTGGCCCACGGACGGTGATTTCTGGTCAGGGTTTTTCAACCCCACCTTCTGGCCTTCGCTGTTTTTCCGGACTTTTTTTGCTCTGATCATCGCCGGCCTTTTCGGCCTGATGACCGCCGCCTGGATTAAGGAGGAGGAGCTGCGCACCACCATGGTCCGCTTCTGCGCCCGCTGGCTGCTCCTGCCCATGGTCTTTTTCATCGGTTCGGCCTGGTGGTACAAGGCCGCCCTGCCGGCCGAGCTGCAGGCGATGATTTTTGACCGCATGCCCTCGATGCGGCTCTATGTCCACGGTTTCCTCCTCATTTCGCCGCTGCTGCTCCTCGGCGGCCTGGTCCTGGCCATCCGCCTGCCGGCCCGCCTCAGTAAAACCCTGGCCGTGGTCCTGCTGCTCATCGGTCAGCTGTACATGGGCTGTTTCGAATTCATCCGCGAGGGCGGCCGGCGGCCCTATATTATCCGCGATTTCATGTACTCCACCTCCATCCTCAAAAAAGATCTGCCCCGCCTCCAGGAGCAAGGGGTGCTGTCCGCGGCCCGCTGGGTGCGCCACCGGGAGATCACCCCTGCCAACCGGCTGGCAGCCGGCCGGGAACTGTATACCCTGCTCTGCCTCTCCTGCCACGCCATCGACGGCCCCATGCGCGACATCCGGCCGCTGACCGCCGCCTATACCCCCAGCGGACTCGATGCCCTGATCAGCGGTATGGATCTCTTTTATCCGGCCATGCCCCCTTTTGCCGGTACGGCAGCGGAGCGCGGGGCCCTGGCCTTTTTTATCGCCTTTGGCCTGAACGGTCGATCCGATCCCGAGCCAATGGCGCTGACCGAGAAAACAATCGAAATCCCCGCCTTTGACCCGGAGACCGACACCTTTGTCCTCCTGGCCTGGAGCGATTTGGGGATGCAGTATGTCAGCGATGCGGATCCTGTCCTGTCGCTGCTTCCGGCGGGCAACAGCCTGCGGGCCCAGCTGATTCGGCGAGGCCCGACCCCGGAACTGGTCACCGCCGGGGTGAGCCTACAGTACCGGGTCGAGGGCGATTTTATATCGGCTGGAGCAGGAGCGGCCCTGGCCGGGACCATGGTCTCGGAGAGCGATCTGTTCACCGCCGATTCGATTCCGCTACTGCCCTATCCGCGTTCGGGCGGTTTTGATCCCTACCCGGTGGTGACCATTGAGGCCAGGGATGACAACGACGCCCTCCTGGCCACCACCAGGCTGGTGGCGCCGGTGTCCACCGAGCTGGGCTGCCGTAACTGCCACGGCGGTCCCTGGCGGGTGGATGGCCGTGCCGGTCTGGCTTCTGAAACCGCCGCCAATATCCTTGCCATCCATGACCGCCTCAGCGGCACCAAGCTGCAAGCCGCTGCTGCCAGCGGCCTGTCGAGCCGTTGCCGGGACTGCCATGCCGATGTTCTCTACCGGGCGGCCGGCGATGCGGCCCGACTCAACCTCTCGGCCTCAATCCACGGTTTCCATGCCAACTACCTCCGGGACAAGGGGGCTGAAGCCTGCGCCCTTTGCCATCCCTCCTCGCCCACCGGCGCCACCCGCTGTCTACGCGATATCCATGCCAGCAATGGGCTGGATTGCACCAGCTGTCACGGAACCATGGAGGATCAGGCCCTGGGCTTGCTGAAAAACGAGATCTCGGCCGGCAAAACCCGGGCCGGCCTGCTGATGACCCATTTGCGGCCGCGGGCGGTTGAGGACGTCGAGGCCGTCGTCCCCAGGACGCCCTGGACCAGCCAGCCCGATTGCCTCAACTGCCATGTCGATTTCCAGCCGCCGGAGAGCGACACTACCTTCAATACCTACACCAAGGGCGAACAGGGGCTCTACCGCAACCGCACCGACGAGAGCGGCCGCCTGTTCTGCGCGGCCTGCCATTCCAGTCCGCACGCGGTCTATCCGGCGGACAATCCCTACGGCGCTCAGCTTGATGCCTTGCAGCCCCTGCAGTATCAGCAAAACCGGCTGCCTCTGGGTGCCAACCGCAACTGTGCCCTCTGCCATACCGTGGAGATGGAAGACGAGATGCATCATCCCAACATGCTCCGCGATTTCCGCAATCAATAATCGAGGGATGACGGTGCCAGAGGAGTGCGTGCAGAGGGTGGGCGAGTTGGAGGTTGATCGACGATGCCGCTGTTGATCGTGCTTTGGGTTGGGTGGTGCGTTCTCCACAGCCTGTTGATCACCACCACGGTGCACCGCTGGTTTGCGGGCAAAGGCGGGCGCTGGCAGGCTTGCTACCGGTTCGGGTATGTGGTTTTTTCCCTGGTCACCCTCGTGCCCGTGCTCTGGTACAGCCACACCCTGCCGCAGCATCCGCTGGTGGAGCCGTCCTTTTGGCTCCGGGTTTGGCAGAGTCTGCTGCTGCTCGCCGCTCTAGTGCTGTTTATCGGCGGTCTGCGGGTCTACGATCTCCGCACCTTTCTCGGTATCCGGCAGTGGCAACAGTATCGGGACGGGCAGCCGGGCGAGTCCCCGGTCTTTGTCCGCTCCGGGATACTCCGCTACGTTCGCCATCCCTGGTACAGCGGCGGCCTGGCCCTGCTCTGGGGGCAGCCGGGACTCACCGATGTTTCCCTGGTCACCCGCACCATCCTTTCCGCCTATCTGGTGGTTGGCGCCCTGCTCGAAGAACGCAAATTATCAGCCGTTCTGGGCGAATCGTACCGGGAGTATTGTCGCTCGGTGCCCATGCTCCTGCCCTGGAAATTCGGTCGTTAGCCTTGAGCGGGACAACGCTCGCCGGCACCTATTTTCCCGGTAGTGCGCGGGATGATCTTGGCGATAGTATTGTTGACAAATTCCATGGAGGTCGTAGCTCCACCCCGACAAAAAACGGTTGCTTGAATTCGGTAGATGTGCACAAGAAGACCGTGCAAAGGCCGGAAAAGGGAAATCCGAAACGTTTGATTTTCTCGGATTTACCCACTATTGCAGCCGAGCAAGGAAAAATAGCAATAAATGTGAAGGGTTAGCTTCCGCAATGCCGAATCTTTTTCTCCGATAGCATAATAAAATG
>CAIMMA010000042.1 GCA_903842475.1 uncultured bacterium | reverse complement strand
TCTCTTCGATGATCTGCGCCCAATTGTCCGGCAACCGATGAATCTTATTTTCCTTCAACCATCGCAGGAAGGAGACGGTGCAAAGCTTTACAAGACCAACCTGGGTTGTTCCCATTTCATCGGCTGCGCTTTTCAGCTCCTCAAGGATCTCATTCTTCATCCTGACTTGGAGCGGGGTTGAGCTTCTATCTGCCATTTTTACCACAAATTAACGCAACCGTTATATTTCCAGCTCAAGTTCTTTTCCTCTTTATATTTTTAGCAGAGTGTTCAGATGACCGTTCGGCAACATGCTCCTGGTGTTCAATATCTCGACTTGCAACGGTCCTTTTATCCATCGCTTCTAGGATTTCTTTCCACCCGCGAGGAAGTGCTTTTTGACCGCGCTCTTCCATATCATCAAGGAAAACCTTTAGGCAAAACTTGATGAGATTGGAGCGCGTTCCAAGACCGCTACTTTTAGCGATTCTGTCGATTCGTTCGATTTCCTCGTCTGGAAATCTCGTTGGGATTGGCTTTGAGTGATTCTCTTTCACCACTGCAATGTATAACGGATTTTTGAAGTTTCAAAATATTTTCTTGCGCGGTGTATAACCGTGTTATACATTGCTGGCATGAAAAACGAAAACACATCGAAAACAAAGCCAATTCCAACGCGATTTCGTACTGCAGAAATCGCTCGCATGGATCGGGCCATCGCAACGATGGGAATCCATAACCGTAGCGCGATCATCAAGCTCGGCGTTCATGTTGTCCTGTCACAGATCGAGTCAGGAAAAATAACGATACCTCAGCAGGCAGGGGCCTAATAATGGCACCGACACGGCAACCATTTCTGGCCTTCGCCCGCCCCGAGGACGACACGCTAGAGCTCGTCATGGGAAAGCTTCCTGCCTCTGATTTGATCAGCATCCCCGACATCGCCTCGGCGATGGGGATCGCCAACAACGTCGTCAGAGAATGGATCGACGACGGCCGCCTTCCCACCTTGCCCTGCGGGGCTGGTGCGACGCGAGCACACCACAAGGTGAGCAAGAACACCTTCAGGCGCTTCCTCGAAATGAAGAAGCAGGGCCTGCTTTAAGCGAAAAACCATAGGAGAAAAGACCATGACGAAAATAGAAATGATCCGCCGGAAGATCGAAGCCCGCCGCGAACTGCTGGACACGCAAAAGGTCGCAACGTTCTTCGACCGGACCTTCAAGCCAGAAGAGCTTGTGTACCGGGGACGGATCGCCCTCACGAAAATGCTGCGCGCGCACCTAACTCCGTTCGATGTCGTCGCGCTCTGGAACTGCAAGCGCGAGACGATCCTGCTGCCCCAGGCGATATAGGAGCGAATATGAACGCGAAGAGGATTTCCGAATTGCTCCGCGAGCTGGCAAACGAATTCGACCGTGCTGACGTCAATTCGGAGGTCCCCTTCGTTTCCTCTAATCACCAGCTGGACAACGGCGGTGATCATGTCGCAGCACCGGCCGCACAGGCGGACGAAAGCATAGAGCTGGCCCAGTTGCGCAATGCGGCGAAGCAAAACATGCAGCTCGGTAAATGGAGCCAACGCGCCGTGGCTAGGTGGCTAGGCCGCACGCAAACCCACGTCAACCTCGTCCTGACCGGCAAGCGCCCCAGCATGCGGCTGCTTGAGCAGATTGCGCTTCTCCCTCCACGCCAGAACATCCCGCGCAACTCCCCATACCGGAAGGCGTGCTGAGCATCATGAAACCCATCGTGCTGTATTTAGCGATTGCGCTCATGCAAATGGAGTTCGATGCCGTCTTGTGTCTCTTACACGATGTTCGGTACCGCCCAGTCCTTTCGTTCACCATGGCCATCGCATGGCCGGTCACCGCTCCCTTGGTCATTGTTTCGGTCATCAAGTGTCAACGGGGGTTGAAATGACCGACACCGTCCAAGGCGAGTTCCCGTTTGCGAATGACTTCCGCGTGGCGATCCGCGTGGCCAAGGCCGCGCTGGTGACCGACGTTCCGGAAGAGGCGATCCTTGGCCTGGTGGCCGAGGGCAAGCTGGAATCGATCCTCGTGAACGAGCAGCCGAACTCTCCGCGCAAGCACCGGCGCATCCTCGCCAACAGCCTGTGGAGCTGGATGGGGATGGCGTGGCGCTTCGAGATCCCGGTCAAGCCGACCTTCCGCCCCGACGAGTTCGCCGATCTCTTCGACATCTCCACCCGGCAGGCCCGCCGCCTGGAGAAGAAAATCGCGGGCCTTTCCCGTCGCTACGGCGAGCGCGGCAACATTCGATTTTTGAGGGAGGGCATTCCTTCCTTCATCGCAACACGAAAATCCGACGCATGAAAAACCATAGGAGGAAAACCATGCACAAGACGACTAAGCAACGCCTGCTGAGATGGGTACTGGAAGTGCTCTGGATAATCGATCCAGTCGAAACACGCTGGTGGGACGTTGAAGACGATCCCCTGAACATCATCCAGGGCGAAGCGCTGATGGCTGCTCTAAATCACCGGAGGGCCTGCGCATGACCCGCCAGAAACGCGAAGCCGAGGCCAAGAGCCAGATCATCCGCGTGCATCTCTACGCCGGTAGCTACATCGCCAACGGCGGGGGCAAGCGCGCCACTTGCACGGCCGGAGCCGTCGAGGCCGCCCACAGCCTGGCCTACAAACTCTTCGGCAATTTGAAATTCACCATCACCGCGCTCGCCGAGCACAACACTTGGCGCGCGACCGTCATCCAGGAGGCTGTATGAGAAAGCCGATTGTTATAGGGGAATGTGCTCCATTCGAAGATGGTTTTCACGACAAGGTTAATGGAAC
>CAIMMA010000041.1 GCA_903842475.1 uncultured bacterium | reverse complement strand
TGCTGGGCAATCTATGAGATTCTTTATACGCAGACCCTTGCTGACGGAAGATCTCCGCCACTTCAAGGCCGCCAGATGTTCGCATCTCCTTTCTCGACTATGAGATCTGCGGGATTGCTTTATCGAGGGGAGATTTTACCTGAGCAAGATTCAAACGACTGACATGAAGATAGACGGTGGTCGTTGTCGGGGATCGGTGACCAAGAAGCAATTGGACATGATGGAGACTCGTTCCAGCCTCAATAAGGTGGGTGGCAAAGCTGTGCCTCAGCGTATGCACGCTGGCAGGCTTTGTGATGCCGGCGCGCTTTTTAGCAGCGTAAAAAACATGCTGTATCGTATATCCGGTTATGTGATCATTCTTCTTTTGCCCCTCAAACAGCCATTTACTGGGACGATATTTTCGCCAGTATTGCCGCAAATGCTCAAGAGTCGTTTGAGACAGGATGGAATAGCGATCTTTGCCTCCCTTCCCCTGACGTACCCTTACCGTCATTCGTTTACTGTCAATATCGGTTAGCTCAAGGCGTGCCGCTTCACTTACCCTCAACCCCGATGAATAAATGATCATAAGCATCGCCTTGTGTTTGAGATTCTTCGTCACTGCAAAGAGGGACTCCACCTCCGAGAGATCCAAAACTATGGGGAGTTTCGTCTTCGCACGGGGATGCCTTATCTTCTCCACCGGCCATTCGCGTTTCAGAGTCGTTCTGTATAAAAATTTGAGGCCAGCAACATAGAACCGGAATGTCCCTTCGGACACATGCCTTTCCTCTATCAAGTGAAGAAGGTACTCCTTGAGCTCGGCTTCTCCCAGCTCTGTCGGCGATCGGTTAAAGTACTTTGTCAGGTTGCCAACTTCTCTCAGGTAATTCTTTTGGGTACTCGTCGTGGCTCCGCTCAACTGAAGGTCTACAAGCATCTGTTCTCTCAACTCTTTCATCATACGCTCTCCTTTGTCTTTGATTTCCGTCGGCTTGTGCTGACGGTTCGACAAAAGAAATTGTATGGAGATTACCGTTGATCAACAATTGCCAATAAATAATCCATGTTGAATATGTTGGGGGATTGGTTTATCGTGAACCTAAGGGATGCTAAGAGGGAAGCTCCCGCGTAGCGGTTTAGTTCTACAAGTGAAAAGCGGCAGCTGATGGCATAAAATAATATCGACTTTATCCTTTTGCGTATTGATGACTTCATAAATAAGTAATTTTGATTCTCATAATATTTCGTCATTTTATTTGTTATTATACAGGTGCGTTAATGTTTAAGGGAAACCATGATAAACTCAGGCGTTTAGATAGACCGCCTCCACACGGCGGCAGTAGCTGCCCCCCCCGACATTCTAACTTGCTGTATTCTCAAAGTATATTCATCATTTCATATTTACGACATTCTATACATTAACCAGGTGCAGTCGAAGCGGCTTTTGTGCTGAAAGACCACTGACCCTAGAGGGCACTACCATGATTGAGAAAGAGACAGGTAGCTATCGAAAGGAGCCGCAAATGGCAGCCACGTCACGCAGACCATCAACGACATTCAGCGCAATCTTTCAATGGCAATCGCTCAAAACAAGGCTAACGGTCTTTATGCTGGCCATTTTCCTGATTGGAATCTGGGCGCTGGCGTTCTACTCCAGCTACACTCTACAGAAAGATATGGAACATGAGTTAGGCGAACAACAGTTCTCGACGGTTTCTATTATGGCAGCAGATATCAATGCTGAGCTGGACAACCGCTTGAGAGCGTTAGAAAAAGTTGCCACAAGAATTACTCCGGCAATACTGGGCAATGCGGCAGCCATGCAGGTGTTCATGGAAGAACGTGTGATTCTTCATAGCCTGTTCGACGGCGGCACCGCTTACCGGCTTGATGGAACCGCGATTGCCGAGGTTCCTCTCTCGGCAGGACGAGTCGGCATCAATTACGCGGACAGAGATTACATAGTCGGTCCGCTCAAAGAGGGTAAAGCGACGATCGGCAAGCCTCATCTTTCCACGAGTAAAATGTTTCCTGAATTCGTCATGGCAGTGCCAATTCGCGATACGCAGGGCAAAGTGATCGGTGCCTTGGCGGTGGTGACCGACTTGGGCAAGCCCAATTTTCTGGACAAGATTACGAAATACCGCTACGGCAAGAGCGGTGGCTATTTTCTTGTGGCACCGCAGTACCGCCTGATTGTCACTGCTTCCGACAAAAGCCGTATCATGCAG
>CAIMMA010000040.1 GCA_903842475.1 uncultured bacterium | reverse complement strand
GGTCAGGATGCGGGCGGCCGGGACCGCCACCGGGTCGCAGGGCGTCACTTTCTGAATCTTGGCCGCCAAGTCCATTTCGCGGAACAGGTCCAGGCTGTTGTTGGAGGCCGCGCCGTCGGTACCCAGGCCGACCCGGATCCGGCGGTTCAGCATGGCCAGGAGCGGAGCCCGGCCGGAGGCCAGTTTGAGATGGCTTTGCGGGCAGATGATTACCCCGGTTCGGTGTTCCGCCAGGAGATCGAGGTCCCGGTCATCGGCCCAGACGCAGTGGACGCAGACCGTGTCCCGGTCGAGCAGATCCAGGGCATCCAGATGGCGGATCGGGGTGGCGGCCTGCGGCTCGGCGATCTGGGTGATCTCATCGCGGGTTTCCGCCGCATGGATGAAAAAAGGTGCCTGGAGCTGACGGGTCAGCGCCTTGGCCCGGCGCAGGGTCCGGGGGCTGCAGGTATAGGGCGAATGGGCAAAGAGTGCCGGGGTGATCAGCGGATGGCGATCCTGCCAGTGCTCGAGAAAGCGTTGCGCCGCCTTGATGTTCTCGGCCGGATCGGGCACGCCCGGCGCCGGAAAATCGATGACCGCCTGGGCCGCCACGCAGCGGATGCCGGTATCGGCGCAGGCGCGGGCCACCTCGTCTTCAAAAAAATAGCCGTCGGCCACGGTGGTGATGCCCCCCAGGAGCATCTCGGCCGCGGCCAGTTGGGCGCAGGCGTAGACCATCTCCGGATTGACCCGCCGAGCCTCAGCCGGAAAGATATGGTCCTGCAGCCAGGTGGCCAGGGCGAGGTCGTCGGCCATGCCCCGAAATAGGGTCATGGGCATATGGCAATGGCCGTTGACCAGACCGGGCATGGCCAGCTGTCCTTGTCCGTCCAGGCGGGTCCCGGCCTCGACCGGCGGACACTCCGTCATGGGGCCCAGCCTGGCGATACGACCACCGCTGATGGCGATATATCCGGGAAAAATCATGGCTTCCCGGCCGGGGACCGGGAGCAGAGCACAGTCGGTTATCAGGATATCGATTTTCATAACTGCTTGCACAAGGCGTGAGAGATGGTGTATCACAGGGAACCGGAATGACCGGTGAAAACAGAGCAACTATACCCGAAATCTCGGGGTGAGCAAGAGGGGGACCGCGATATCCGCACCAATTCCCATGCCGTTGCCGTATCGAATTATTGAGGATCCCATGGGATTTCGTTGTGGAATCGTCGGTTTGCCCAATGTGGGCAAGTCGACCATCTTTAATGCCTTGACCGCCGCCGCCATCGCGGCGGAAAACTACCCTTTCTGCACCATCGAGCCCAACGTCGGCATCGTGCCGGTCCCGGACGAGCGCCTCGACCGGCTGGCCATCCTGGCCAAGACCAAAACCAAGGTGCCCACCCAGATGGAGTTTGTCGATATCGCCGGACTGGTGAAGGGCGCCAGCCGGGGCGAAGGCTTGGGCAATCAGTTTCTCGGCCATATTCGCCAGGTCGATGCGATCGTCCATGTGGTGCGTTGCTTTGAGGATGACAACATCATCCATGTCGACGGCAGCGTCGATCCGCTGCGCGACCTGGAGGTAATCTCCATGGAATTGATCCTGGCCGACCTCGATTCCGTCGAAAAACGGTTGACCAAAACCCGCAGCCAGGCCAAATCGGGCGACAAGAAGTATCTGGCCGAGGCCGTCCTGCTTGAACAGCTCCAGGCGGTGCTCAACCAGGGCCAGCCCGCCCGAACCCTGACCGTCGAAAGCGACCAGCAGGCCGAGCTGTTCCGCGACCTCTGCCTGCTGACCGCCAAGCCGGTGCTCTATGTGGCCAATGTCGGCGAAGAGGAGCTGGTTACGGGGAATCGATACATCGATCAGCTGGCCCGGGCCGCGGCGGCGGAGACCGCCTCCATGGTCACCATCGCCGGGGCGATCGAACAGGAGTTGAGCCTGCTCGATGCCGAAGAACAGCGGGAGTTCCTCGCCGACATGGGGATGTCCGAGCCCGGGCTGCATCGGCTGATTAAGGCGGGCTACGATCTGCTCGGCCTGATCACCTATTGCACCGTGGGGGTGAAGGAGACCAGGGCCTGGACAATCAAACAGGGGACCAAGGCGCCGGGGGCGGCGGGCAAGATTCATTCGGATTTTGAACGCGGTTTCATCCGGGCGGAGGTCATCGCCTATGACGATTACATTGCCTGCGGGACCGAAGCGATAGCCCGCGATAAAGGCCTGATGCGCTCCGAGGGCAAGGAATATGTGGTTCAGGATGGGGATTGCATCCAATTCCGTTTCAATGTCTGAGTGGCGCCGGTTGGCCGCTGAGGTGAGGGTATGACGCTTGCAGTCGGGAAGAAAATCTTTGTCGCCCAGCTGAGCGCCGGGCAGCAGCTCCAGGAGATATTCCTGGTCTCGCGTAAATCCCTGGCCGAAACCAAGGCCGGCAAACCCTACCTGGCCCTGGGGCTGATGGACAAAACCGGCGAGATCGAGGCCCGGGTCTGGGACAATGCCCAGCAGTTCGATTCCCAGGCAGAGGAGGGCGGCTTTGTGCTGGTCCAGGCCGTGGCCAAGCCCTTCCGCGACCAGTTGCAGCTGGCCATCACCGCCCTCCAGCGGGTATCCGAGGACACTGTGCAGCTGGGTGATTTCATGCCCACCAGCGCCCGGCCGGCGGCGGAGATGGCCGCGGAACTCGAAATGGTGATCGCGGGTCTCGGCAATGCCGCGATCCGGGAGCTGATGCGCGCGATTTTTCAAGGCGAGACCCTGGCCCGATTCCAGCGGGCCCCGGCGGCCAAGAAGATGCACCACGCCTATATCGGTGGCCTGATCGAACATACCCTGTCCATTGTCGGCATGGCGGAAAAGACCGCGGCCCATTATCCGCTGCTCGATCGGGACATGCTCATCGCCGGCGCCCTGCTCCACGACATCGCCAAGATCGAGGAATTCGATTTCGCCCGGCCGCCCTTTGGTTACACCGACCGGGGCCGGTTGGTCGGCCATCTGGTGCTGGGGGTGGAGATGGTGCGCAAGGCCGCGGAGCAGGTGGCCGAACTCACCGCGGATCAGGTTGACGGGCTGATGCATATCATCCTCAGTCACCACGGGCAGTACGCCTATGGCTCGCCGGTGCTGCCGATGACCCCCGAGGCCATCCTGCTCCATCATCTCGACGATATGGACGCCAAGATGAATTTCATGGAAGGGCTCCGCGCTAAAATGACCGGCACCGGCCAGCAGTGGTCCGACTATCAGCGCCATCTGGAGCGGTATCTCTACCTCCGGGCCGGCGGGGGTGACGAGGGACCGCCGCCAACGGAGGATGAGGCCCGGGAAATGGCCGCCGTCCAGCCGCTGGCGCCCGCTTCCCGTTCAGCCAAGGCGGTGCCCCAGCGCCAGCAGACCTTGTTTTAAATCATGAGCTTTTCGGCGATTCTCGGACAGACCAAACCCCTGACCCTGCTGAGCCGGGCCGTGGGCAGCGGCCGGTTGGCCCATGCCTATCTGTTCACCGGGCCGGACGGGGTGGGCAAGACCACCGTGGCGCTCGATCTGGCGGCGGTCCTTCTCTGTCGCCGACCGCAGGCCCTTCGCCCCTGCGGTTCCTGTCCCGGCTGCCTCAAGCTGCAATCGGGCAATCACCCCGACTTCCTGCGGATCGCGCCCGAGGGTGCGGCCATCAAGATCGATCAGATCCGCAATCTCAAAAAAGCGCTCAACTTTGCGCCGTTTGAAGGCGGCCTGCGGATTATCCTCCTGGAGGATGTCCAGACCATGCGGCGGGAGGCGGGCAACAGTCTGCTCAAAATCCTGGAAGAGCCGCCCGCCGACAACCTGCTCCTGCTGGTCGGCAACGCCGCCGGCGGCCTGCTGGACACCATTGTCAGCCGGTGCCAGGTGATCCCCTTCACCCCGTTGCCGTTGCCGCTGGCGGCCGAGATCATCCGCGGCCGTAAGCCCGAGCTGGATGCGGCCGGCAGCCTGGCGCTGGCCGCTCTGGTGGACGGCTGTCCCGGTCAGGCCCTGACCCTTGAGGCCGATGGGGTGCTGGTCTTGTATCGGCGTTTGCTCGACGAGCTGGTGACCGAAATGGCGAGTCCGGCGATGCGGGTCGAAAAAGCCCTGGCCCTGGCCGCAGAGATGGCGGAAAGCAAAGAGGGGTTGGAGCCCCTGTTGGCCCTGCTCAGGATCTTTTTGAAAAATACCTTGGCGGCACGAACCTCGGCGACCTGCACGTCCTTTGTCCCGGAGGTGATGCGGGTAAGAGAACGCTGGAGTTTATCGCAGCTTTCTGCTAAGATAGCCGCCATTGACCTGGCGGAACAAGCACTTGCCAGAAACTGCAACCGTAGTCTGACCAGCGAAGTGCTTCTCCTGGATCTTTTCGACTGCAGTACTCCTTCCTAGTGAAACGACATGACAGATATGCAGACCGGGCCGCTACCCGCTGAGCTGCCCCAGATCGGGGAAAGCGGCAGCGCGGAAGCGGTCCTTCATTATTATAAAATCCGCTTCCGCGATCAGGGGCAGGAGTTCACCGCCAGCGCCCAGGCCAATGATCTGGTCCGGGGCGATCAGGTGATGGTCCGGGCCGATCAGGGGCCGGAACCGGCCATGGTGGTTGCCCGCTCCGCCGGTGCGGTTGACGTCGGGATCGATCGGCCGGTGAATTTCCGGATCCATCGCCGGGCCAGCGACGAAGAAAAAGAGAAATACGCCCTCCTGCCCCAGCTGGAAAAAGAGGCGTTTCGACTCTGCCGTCGGCACATCGACCTGCTCCATCTGCCGATGCACCTGGTCCGGGTGGAGCGGTTTTTCAACGGCTCCAAGATCATTTTTTATTTCACCGCCGAAAGCCGGGTCGATTTTCGGGAACTGGTCAAGGTGCTGGTCCAGGAGTTCCGTACCCGGGTGGAGATGCGCCAGATCGGCGTCCGCCATGAAACCCAGATGATCGGCGGCCTCGGGGCCTGCGGCCGTGAGTTGTGCTGCACTTCTTTTTTGACCAAATTTGATTCGGTCTCGATCAAAATGGCCAAAACCCAGGATCTGCCGCTCAATCCGGCCAAGATTTCGGGACTGTGCAATCGCCTGCTCTGCTGCCTGACATATGAGTACGAGGCCTACCGCGTCATGAAAAAAGGGATGCCGCGGGTGGGGCGGGCCATGCAGTTCGAGGGCAAGACCTACCAGGTCACCCGGCAGGTGCCTCTGCTCGGCAAGGTGGTGGCGGTGTCCTCCGGGGGGGATGAGCGGATGTTTACCGAGGAGGAATGGCGGGCGGCGGATCCCATGCCCAAATGCAGCGGCCGGAAAGGATCGGGGAAGAAGTCCCGATCTTCCATCGATATCTGGGGCGTGCAGAACCTGCCCGAGGATGATTCGGACGACTCGGAGGCGGGTGAATGAGACCAGCCGGCAGCGGATCGGAAAATGAACACAGTATTAACCCATTGAGTGTACATACTATATGACCACCTACGTCACCACGCCGATCTATTACGTCAACGCCATGCCCCATCTGGGCCATGCCTACACCACCATTGTCACCGATACTTACAGCCGGTATAAGCGGCTGTGCGGCGACGAGGTCCGCTTTCAGACCGGAACCGACGAACACGGCGAGAAGATCGCTGAGGCCGCGGCCAAGGCGGGCGAATCGCCCCGGCAGTATGTCGACCGGATTGCCGCGACCTTCAAGGAAACCTGGCCGCTGTTGGCCATTGCCCAGGACTATACCATCCGCACCACCGATCCCGACCATATCCGGACCGTGCAGGACATCCTCCAGCTGGTGCATGACCGGGGCGATATTTATTTCAGCGAATATTCGGGATTGTATTGTCAGGGCTGCGAGCGCTTCCTCACCGAGAAGGAGCTGGTGGACGGCAAGTGTCCGGATCACCAGGTGGCGCCAAAGGAGATCAGCGAGCAGAACTATTTTTTCCGGATGTCGAAATATCAGGACTGGCTGATCGATCACATCCAGACCCATCCGGAATTCATCACCCCGGAGCGCTACCGCAACGAGGTGCTGTCGTTTCTCAGCGAGCCCCTGGAAGATCTGTGCATTTCCAGGCCGATAGCCCGCCTGACCTGGGGCATCCCTCTGCCCTTTGACAGCAACTTTGTCACCTACGTGTGGTTCGATGCCCTAATCAACTACCTCACCGGCATCGGCTATCCCGACGGATCGAATTTCGAGCAGTACTGGGCTGCCGCCGAACACGTGATCGCCAAGGACATTCTCAAACCCCATGCTATTTTCTGGCCGACCATGCTTCAGGCCATGGGGCTGCCCCCCTACAAGCGCCTCCATGTCCACGGCTATTGGAACGTCGATGCCACTAAGATGTCCAAATCGATCGGCAATGTGGTCCGGCCCAAGGAGCTGGTCGATACCTACGGGGTGGACACCGTCCGGTATTTTGTCCTGCGGGAGATGAGTTTCGGCCTGGACGCCTCGTTTTCCGCCGATGCCATCCTGGCCCGCCATAATGCCGATCTGGCCAACGACCTCGGCAATCTGTTCTCCCGTTCTTTGACCATGATCGACAAGTATGCCCGGGGCCGAATCCCGGAGCGCGGCGTCGCGGCCATGTTCACCCCGGAAGACCGCGAACTGATCAGCGTCATGGCCTCCATGGCGGCCCAGTACCGGGAATGCATGGATGATTTCAAGTTCCATAAAGCCCTGCAGGCCGTCTGGGAGGTCATCGGCCTGCTCAACCGCTATATCGTCTCCAACGCCCCCTGGGAATTGGCCAAGGATGCGCGCCATGAAGAACGGCTGCGGATGGTGCTCTGCCATCTGGCCGAGGCCCTGTGGATGATTGCGCTGGTGCTGAAGCCGATCATGCCGCAAACCGCCGAGAAGATGGCCACCGCCCTCGGCATGCAGGAAGCCTTTGCCGATACCGGCCTGGAGGGTGTGGGGCAGTGGGGAACTTTGCCCAGCGGCACGGTCATCGACAAGGGCGCTCAGCTGTTTCCGCGGGTGGAAAAAAAGGCGGCACCCGTCGCCTCCGCCGCCGACAAACCGTCCGTTGCCGGCAAACCCCAGGTCGCGACCGCCGAAGAAGGGGTGCTCACCTTTGACCAGTTCAAGGCCGTTGAGCTGCGGGTGGCGGAGATCGTCGCCGCCGAGCAGGTGGCCAAATCGGATCGTTTGCTCAAACTGACCGTCAAG
>CAIMMA010000039.1 GCA_903842475.1 uncultured bacterium | reverse complement strand
GGGATTTTTGAAACCATCGCGCCAAGGATTGGTAAATATTGTTGTCCAAACCAAGTTTGTTGGTTCGGTTCTGCCAGTTCGGCATATACACAACCTGGGCCGGTCCCTTGTAAACATGGGGAAAATAATAGCCACACCCGCTTAAAAACAGGGCGAACAGCACCGCGGCCCACAGTCGGCATTTTCCAGTTCTCAGCATGATGCTCCTCTTGAGGCCGTCTCCACGTTATCCACCAAGAATATTCGCAGTGCAGCCTTTCGTCAATTAAAGTACTATATTAACAAGTTTTTTCTGGATAACTATAATTTTTGCAGGCTGTTGGGTTCCTAAAAATTTAACAATTTTTTCATCATTGACAGCTAACTGTTCCAGGGTTTGGTCGTCAATATCGGCGGAGACCTGCAACTTGGCACGTACCTTGCCATTAATTTGCACCACTATCGTCACTTCTTCTTCCTTGGCTGCTTCGATGTTGTATTGCGGCCAGGCAACGGTGTGGAGCGGCATGCGATGACCGGATTTCTGCCATAGTTCCTCGCAGAAATGGGGTACCATCGGGAACAGCAGGGTCAGGACCGTCTCCAACGTTTCCCGGAGGACCGCAGGATCGAGGGGCTTCTGCTCCCCTGCGGACGCGGCCACCAGATTGACGAGTTCCATAATCCCGGAGATAGCGGTGTTGAAATGAAAATTGGTTTCAATGTTGTCGGTCACCCGGCAGATCGTCTGGTGTGTTTTTCGGTACATCTTTCGGGACGCTTCATTAAGGGAGACCATGTTGACCGTGGTGACGTCCTGAAAACAGGCCATGTGCTGACCGATGATCCGGTAGACCCGATTGAGAAAACGGGAGGCACCTTCCACCCCTTGGGCATTCCACTCAAGATCTTTCTCCGGTGGTGCGGCAAACAAGGAAAACAGGCGGACCGTGTCGGCTCCATATTGCTCGATCAGTTCGTTGGGATCGACCACATTTCCTTTGGATTTCGACATTTTCGCCCCATCCTTGATGACCATGCCCTGGGTCAGCAGGTTGGTGAAGGGTTCGTCGACGGTAAGATAGCCGAGATCCCGCAGCATTTTGGTAAAGAAACGTGCGTAAAGCAGGTGGAGGATAGCATGTTCAACGCCGCCGATATACTGGTCCACCGGCAGCCAATAGGCGGCGGCCTCGTGGTCGATGGGGCCGGTGGTTAGACCGGGGTTGGTATAGCGGGCAAAATACCAGGACGACTCAACGAACGTGTCCAGGGTGTCGGTCTCCCGTCTTGCGGCTTTATGGCATTGCGGACAGGTAGTGGCTATGAAGTCTTCCTGCTGATGCAGCGGCGAGTGGTTACCTTTGGATTCACCGGCACCGGGCAGCAGGACGGGCAGTTGGTGTGCGGGTACCGGGACAATGCCGCAGGCCTGGCAGTGAATAACCGGGATCGGTGCTCCCCAGTAACGTTGTCGGGAGATGCCCCAGTCGCGGAGCCGATAGGTGACATGGGCTCGCCCTATCCCCGATTTTTCGGCAAAGGCGATGATGGCCTGCTGGGCTGCTTGCGATTCCAAGCCGGTAAAAGGGCCGGATGCAACCAATACTCCTCGTTCCTCGGAGGCCTCGGTCATCGTCGATGGATCAAGGGGTTCGTCGGTGGGCTGGACCACAACCCGAACCGGCAGGCGATATTTTCGAGCAAATTCGAAATCCCGCTGGTCATGGGCTGGAACCGCCATGACGGCACCGGTCCCGTATTCCATCAATACAAAATTGGCAGCGTAGATCGGCACCCGATCGCCGGTAAAGGGATTCAGGCAGTAGCTGCCGGTGAAAACCCCTAGTTTTTCCTGTTCCTGGTCCAGGCTGGCGCGTTGTTTTTCGACTATGGTCTGCTGAATAAAGGCGTTGACTTCCTGTTCCTGGGGTTTTCCGGCGATTAACGATGGCAGGAGCGGATGCTCAACCGCCAGCGACATGAAGGTAACGCCGAAAATGGTATCTGGTCGGGTGGTGAAAATGGTGACGGTCTGCTCGCTGTCGGCGACTTTGAAATCGCAGGCCAAACCGGTACTTTTACCGATCCAGTTGCGTTGCATGGTCACCACTTTCTCCGGCCAGCCGCTGAGTTTGTCAAGATCCGCCAGCAGCTCCTCGGCATACTCGGTGATCTTGAAAAACCAGCCGTGCATAATTTTGGGCTGGACCGGCTGATCACAGCGCCAGCAGGTGCCATCAATCACCTGTTCGCGCGCCAACACGGTTTGGCAGTCATTGCACCAGTTGACCGTTGTTTCCTTGCGATAGATCAATTCCCGTTGCAGCAGCAGTAAAAAAAGCTGCTGCTCCCATCGATAATAATCCGGCCGGCAGGTGGCCAACTCCCGGTCCCAATCATAACTCAGCCCCATAGCCTTGAGCTGGCCGCGCATGTAGTCGATATTTTCATAGGTCCAGGCGGCGGGATGAACCCCACGTTTCATCGCCGCGTTTTCGGCGGGTAGGCCGAATGCGTCCCAACCCATGGGATGCAGCACGTTGAAACCCTGCATCCGCTTGTAACGGGCAACGACATCGCCAATGGAGTAGTTGCGGACATGCCCCATATGGATCCGGCCCGAAGGGTAGGGAAACATTTCGAGGACATAATACTTGGGCCGTCCGTTTTGATGGTCAACTTTGTTGGTTTTTTCTTGTTCCCAGCGCTGCTGCCATTTGGTTTCAATGGACTTGAAATCGTATTTATCGTTGGTTTGCATGACAGAGTATACGTTTGTAAAGATTGAGGGGAAGCGGTAGCCTTCAGTTAAAATCGATAGCACCGCCCATGCCTTGATCCTGCATAAATTGGGGACCGGGCGGACGGTTGGTGTAATTTTCAAAGGTAGTGTACTCACCGAGAAAAGTCATTCTCACCATGCCGGTGGGACCGTTACGCTGCTTGGCGACGATGATTTCGGCCAATCCTCGGTTCGGGTTATCTTCAGCGCGATTATAAACCTCGTCACGGTAAATGAACATGATAACGTCGGCATCCTGCTCAATGGCACCGGATTCACGCAGATCGGCAAGCTGGGGCCGTTTATCGGTCCGGTTTTCCAGGCCGCGGTTCAGCTGAGAGAGGGCCAGCACCGGAACATTAAGCTCTTTCGCCATGGCCTTGAGAGAACGGGAAATTTCGGAAATTTCCTGTGTCCGGTTTTCTGAGTTGGATTTCCCCTGCATGAGCTGGAGATAATCGACTACGATTAATCCCAGGTTGTGCTCGGATTTTAACCGTCGTGCCTTGGCGCGCATTTCAAGGGCGGTGAGACCGGCGGTGTCATCGATGAAAATTGGGGCATCGGCAAGCATGCCTGTGGCCCGTGTTAACTTAGGCCAGTCATTCTCATGGAGTTTCCCGGTGCGGATACGTTGCGAATCGATTCGACCAAGCGAACAGAGCATGCGAAGCGCCAGGGATTCGGTGGACATTTCCAGACTGAACACCGCCACGGTCACTTTGTTGCCGAAGACAGCGGCCTGTTGGACGATATTCATGGCCAGGGCGGTTTTTCCCATGGAAGGGCGGGCGGCAAGAATGATCATTTCGGACGGTTGAAAACCGGCGGTCATCCTGTCGAGCTCTTCATACCCCGTAGCCACGCCGGTGATATGTTCCTGTTTATCGAAGAGCTTAGTTATACGATCAAAGGCCTTGGGCACTACGGATGACATGGGTTGAAAGCCCTGGCCTTTGTTGGAGTGGGCAATTTCGAAGATGGATTTTTCGGCTTCATCAACCAGACCCTCAATGTCATCCTGGGCATCATAGCATCGGGCGGCTACATCGGAAGTGGTCTGGATCAATTTGCGCAGGATTGATTTTTTCCGGATTATAGTGGCATGATGAATCAAGGTGCCGGCAAAGGGAATGATATCGGTCAGCGAGGCCAGATAAGTGGCTCCGCCGATATCTTCCAGCTTGTTGTGGTCATTGAGCAATCCGGTAACAGTGATCAGGTCGTGGGGCTCACGCTTTTCAAAGAGCGTGAGCATGGTTGCGTAAATCGTTTTGTGGGCATCACGATAAAAATCGTCAGGTTTCAAGAGTTCGACGATCTTTAAGAGCGCCTTATCCTGGAGGAGGATGGTGCCGAGCACAGCTTGTTCCGCTTCGATGTTCTGCGGTGGAAGCATTCGAGATGAAGGCGCAGTGGTCGTGGAGGAGGAATACTGCATAGATGATTTCTTGACGGGTGGAAGATGGCTCAAAGGATTGTCGCAACTATACCGTCACCGGTTTGGAATGGCACGTTGAAAATGAAAGTGCCTTTTCTGGCTGCAGAAAAGGCACTCGGACAACACGGGGGGCTTTGGGTTTTAGCGTTAGTGTCAGAAAAAAAACTATGGGTGATTTACCTGTAACCGGTCAAGGTTTCAGGGTTCAACCGACAAGTAACAACCCTTTGTAACCAGGCGGTGATTATTTCGTATCCCCAATGGTTTTGGGAACTACCTGCACCAGGATATGTCCGGTGGTCTGGTAGCCAGTTTTGATTGCCACCTTATATTCTCCGACAGTTTTAATGTTGTCAGGCAAGAGAATAGTTTTTTTATCGACAGTTATCCCGGCAACTTCCAAGGCGGCAGCAACTTCGCTATTAGTTACCGAGCCAAATAACCGGTTTTCATCGCCAACTCGTTTGCTGATGACAATAACCTTGCCTTCAAGCACTGCAGCCAAGCCATCGGCGATTTTTTTCTGCTGTGCCAACTTTGCAGCAATGGCCTGTTTCTCTTTTTCGAGGCGGGTCAGTGCAGCTTTGTCCTTTAAAACCGCTTTTTGTCGCGGGATAAGGAAATTCCGTGCATAACCAGGTTTAACTTTGACGATATCGCCTTCCTGGCCTAAAGTTTCAATTGTTTCTTTTAATATAATTTCCATTGATATAAACCTCTTCCTGTATCGTATGTATCAGTTATTCACAATTCGCTGTAAGATATCGAGACAATCTTTGGCTCGATGTGGTCCACTGTTCCCTTGTTGCTTATGGTTGCTCAGTTTTTTTTCTGAAATTGAACCAGACATCGCCAATACCAAGAAAAGCAAGAAGCATCAAACCGTAACTTTGCAGAATCAAAACAAAGTAGAGGATGCCTCGCACATAGATCGGGACATTCCATCGTTCCATCAGGGTTATGCAAACCGCTAAACCTTGAAAAAAGTACAGCAGTCCTGAAACCAACAGTAACCAACTGCCTGCGTGCTGAAGGTATCCTTGACCTATCAGAATGAGCGATATCGCAGCGATGGGCATCCAGATAAGCTGTTCAGGTAACTGCCAGGAAGCATATCTTCCCCAAGGAAATAAGCCGCCTGAAAGACGTCCCCCTAGGATGTTACTGAAAAACATGTTCATCCAAACCGTAATGATCAGTACAGCCGCCAGCAACCCTGGTAAAAGTTTTGGTACGGTTTCTCTCACCTCTTCGGTAACCTGTTTGAGATTATAAACAGTTTCCGGGGTTAATCCCGCTTCTTTAGAGGCGTAGAGCTCAAGAGACTGCTGGAATCCAGAATCGAGTGCTTCAAGCAGATATTTATAGGGGTTGATTCCTGAAGATGCACCATAAACACCCCAGAAAAGTAACCAGGTCAGACCGAGAACGATTAAACCTTTACCACCGCTAACAGCAACGGATTCCCGATTCATTGACCCTTTATACAGCGTAAATCCTAAAGGTATCAAAGTAAGCGAGAACAGAAACACTTCCATACGGTGCATGAGCAGAGCACCAAGTCCAGCAATCAGCAGGGACATTTGTAACAGTGTTGCTCCTGCTTTAAATCCTTTTACGGTTAACAGATAAAAAACAGGGAGCGCTGAGATACCGTTGAGCCACCCAAACAGTGGTGGATTCAGGGTCGGGATGAAAAAAAAAGTACTGAAAAAAAGTAACTGAAGGGGAGATACCCTGAATTTTTCCAGCCCGGACCCGTTGATCAGCATTGCTTGGGCAAAACGTTAAAACTGGGTTGGTCCCATGTAGGGTAACAAAGCCAACTGCCTTGCCCGCTTAACGGCCTCGGTCAACTGACGTTGATGTTTTGCACAGGTACCGTAAATTCGCCTGGGTATAATCTTGCCTCTTTCGGTAACGAAATTCTTCAGCGATTTTGAGTCTTTGTAATCAATGGTAACATCTTTGTCGGTACAGAACCGGCAAACGCGACGGCGCGAAAAAACTTTTTTGGGCTGTGACATAATGCTTCTCCTTCGGTAAAACCTGATAACTTAGGGGGCAAATTAATCTTCGATGGATTCGTCTTCCAGTGCTTCGCCATCAAACTCATCAACCTCTGAATTTTCAGCCAATGCGGCTGCGCTGGCGGCAGCCATATCTGCAATACGTTGTTTCTCGAGTTCGATTGCTTCGGCATTCATACCTTCGCCGAGTTTGACAGTGAGGAAGCGAAGCGCTCTGTCGTCAATCCGGAAAATACGCTCAATTTCTTTTACCGTTTGCCCAGGAGCAGCATAATTCAGATACACATAATAACCTTGTGTTTCCTTGTTGATCTCGTACGCAAGCCGTTTTATACCCCAGCGGTCGAGACAGATGATCCCGCCGCCATCATTGGTAATAATGGCATTGGTCCGATCAATGATTTCGGTGAATTGTTCTTCGCCCAGGTTCGGGCGGAGAATGTACGTGGTTTCGTAATGACGCATGATTCCTCCTCGTGGTCAATTTGGCCCTCGCTGTATTAGTGATGGCGAGAGCGGGAAGGGTGATATGATGAATCTGTTATTTTAGTAAAATATCAAGAGATATGTCAAGAAAAAAGCGGCTTGGGACTAGGGGAGGGGGGAGCGGTGTTTTTCCTGCGTTTTGATTCGTTCCCATTGGGTGTGAAGTTCGTGTTCATTGCCGACGGGGACGCCAGCGAAAACGTGGGGATGGCGCCTGATCATTTTTGCAATTATGTTTTTAAAAACATCGCCAGCGGTGAACTGTTGCTGCTCCGTGTGCATGGCAATCAACATGGTGAGAATGAAGAAAACATCACCGATTTCTTCACATATATTTTCTACCCGACCATGATCAATAGCCTCTAGCAGTTCCTGGCATTCTTCGAGGAGGTATCCCTTCATGGAAACAGGCGTTTGCTTGGCATCCCATGGGCATCCATTGGCGCTTCGCAGGGTAACAATGATCTGTTGCAATCGGGCGAAATCGTCAGGGCGCGGGTTGTTTTGTGACGTTTCCGTGGTCATCACCTGGTTTCGAGTATCTGCAGAGCCTGTTCGATCCGATGGAATTCGTCTTGCCGGCTATCGCTGAGAATATCCTCAATTTTATCCAGCAGACCGGAAAGGTTACTGTTGATCATTTCCAAATTCTGGATGGTTTGCGCAGCTGAGGATTCGGTGACATCCATCGCCTCCCTGAGATCCCCGGCGCTTTTCATCAATGCTTTAACTTCCGCTATTTTTTCCAGGAGAAGAAATAATTCATCGAAATTCACTGGTTTTTCAAGGTAATCGACCGCACCTTTTTTCATGGCGTCTACCGCGGTGTCCACCGACGAATGGGCGGTAATAACAATAACCTCGATCTCGACATTTTTTTCTTTTGCAAGGTTAAGCAATTCAATGCCACCGATATCTCCCGGCATCACCAGGTCAGTGATAACCACATCAAAAGGCATAGAATCGAGTAAAATCGCGGCTTCTGCACCGTCTGCGGCTACGGTCACCTCGTAACCTTCTTTACTGAGACGTTTTTCAAATAACTTGCGGATGACCGGATCATCATCGGCAATAAGGATCGTCATTGTATTCATAGGCGCACCTGAAAACGTTAGGTAATATCTTGATAAATAAATATTTATTTCAATTGATAAAAAATAGATCGAAGATGCCGTTTGGGAATGAACCGAGGGCAGATGCCGGTTAAAGACTCGGTGGAACCGATGATCAGATAGCCATCCGGTTCCAATATATCGGCAATCTTATTAAAAAGTTTTTTCCGATCCTCCAACGTGAAATAAATGGCGACGTTTCTGCAGAGCACGATATCAAATTTTCCAAGGCCGATGAAAGGCAGCATCAGGTTGAGTTTTCGGAAATTAGCCATGGCCCTGATATGATCGTTTACCTTCCAGGTCTGGCCGGCCATGGTGAAATATTTGGTGAGTTTATCCCTGGCGAGCCCTCGTTCAATTTCAAATTTATTGTATTTCCCGCTACTGGCTTGCGCAACGGCGGCATCGGATATGTCTGTGCCTAAGAGCTTGACCGTGTATTTGGAAAGATCACCCAGCAGTTCCTGTAAAACAATAGCCACGGAATAGAGTTCCTGGCCGGTCGAACTGGCGGCACTCCAAATTTTCAAGGAGGTTTTCAGACCCGCGGTTTTGGTTGTCCGTGCGTCAATCAATTCGGGTAAAATTTTATGCTGTAACAGTTGAAACGGCCCGGTATCGCGGAAGAAAAGAGTTTCGTTGGTCGAAATGGCATCGATTATTTTACGTTCGATAACTTTGGTCACATCCGCTTTTGCTTTCCTGACAAAATCCTGGTAACTGGAGCATCCCTGTTCCTCGGCAATGGTGTTGAGCCGGGTTTCAAGGAGGTATTTTTTGCTTTCATCAAGATATATCCCCGATATTTCGTAGATATATTTAGCGATAAGCTTGATCTCTTCAGGGGATATTTTTAGCATGAGGACCGTTGTTTGAAGGAATCCGCTATTTGACCGATTTGACTATTTCACCGGCTATCTTGTCCAGAGGTACCACCACATCGGTCAGACCGAGTTCTGCCGGAGCCTTGGGCATACCATACACAACACAGCTCGCCTCGCTTTGTCCAATGATCAAGGTGCCTTTTTGTTTAAGAATTTGCAACCCTTTGGTGCCGTCAGAGCCCATGCCGGTCATGATAACCGCCGTCGCCCTTCCGACATAATAATCTGCCACGGAACGAAACAAATAATCGGCGGACGGCTTGCAGGAATTTTCAGGTGGATCATTGGTGATTTTAATCAAACGATTGGTTCCGTCGGCAGAAGCGACCAGCTTCATCTGTTTGCCTCCCGGAGCGATATAGGCAATATTCGCCTGTATCGCCTCACCATCCTGCGCCTCCTTGACTGTAAGGGCGCATTTGGCGTTGAGACTGTTGGCCAGGGATTTGGTGAAAACCGGCGGCATATGTTGCACAATGACGATGGGAACACCGAGATCACCGGGTAGCATTGGCATCATTCTGGCGAGAGCATTCGGACCGCCGGTGGAAATGCCGATGGTGACAATTTCAGATTTTCCCTGGCGACGACCGGTTCCAGTGCCGGACCCGAACAGCCTGCGGTCTGTTGGGGTTACCGAGGAGCCGAGCGAGGATTTCAGCTCGCCTGCTGCCACAGGCGTTTTTCGGGCGGCTATACTGCTACGTCCACCTGCTTGCAACGACCCAACGGTGGTGCGCCCGGTCTGGAACGCTTTGATGAGAGGGGTCAGGAAGGTCCGAAGGTGCTGCTTGCTCTCGACGATATTAGTCGTATTGGGTTTGAGTATAAAATCATAGGCCCCAAGTTCCAACGCCCGCATGGTCATTTCACCGCCTTCGCTGGTCAGGGTGGAGACCATGATGGCTGAAATGTGCGGGGCGTGCTGTTGCAGATATTGGAGCACTTCAATGCCGTTCATTTCCGGCATTTCAATGTCAAGGGTGAGGAGATCTGGCTTAAGAGTCTGGATTTTAGAAACAGCAATTTTACCGTTATGGGCGACGCCAACCACTTCCACGCCAGGCATTTCAGCGAGGATGTCGCTGACCGCCTTGCGATAGACGATAGTGTCGTCAACCACCAGAACTTTAATATTTTTCCCAAACATAAATGGTTTGATTAATAGATTTGGTTGAACACGATTTTATCGTGGAGCTTTATCGCTCCAGCCCCCTTCCTAGATTTTCAGATTCGATCCTCAATACTTCTTTGATGTCCAAAATACCGATCAATTTATTCTCGGTTTTGTAAACACCCGTAAAAAAGCCGCCTTGCATGCCACTCATGTTGGCAGGTGCCGGCTCAATCTTATCAGGATCGGCCATAACCACATCACTGATACGGGTGACCAGCAGGCCGACATGTTCCCCCGGAGCGTTGACGATGATATTGCGCGATTCATTGCTGAGTTCCGCTTTTCCCAAGCCAAGTTTCTGGCCAAGGTCGATAATGGTGACTATCTGGCCGCGCAGATTGAGGATGCCGATCATGTAATCCGGAGCCTGCGGAACCTTGGTCATTTCCATGAGTTTGTTGATTTCCTGTACCTTAAGAATGTCCATGCCACAGAGGGCATCGCCCACATAGAACGTGGCAAGTTCAATTATATTTTTGGTCGATGCTATTTTTTCAGCCATTGTTCAACTCCACCTTGGGTTGTTGGAAATACCTTTCAATATATAGTGAACGTTACATTTTGAAATGACATGGCGAATCTTTCAGCGTATCCGCAATGACAGTCCGGTCGATGGTACGGAAACGCATTAGCTCTATTAAATTTAAATGGAGTCAGCTGGTTGGCATGCCTCAGTAATGCTTGGGGCCGGTTGAATGTGACCCGCTGAAGTCTCAAGCGTATTTTTTGTGAATCCTGAGCGACAATGAAGTACCGGACCTGTTCGGGGAGTAATTCTGCTCAATGAAAACGATTTGTTGCCTCTAAACGCTTAATCAGGGGCCATGATAAAAACTTAAGCGGCCATGGCGGATTTGGCGTAACGATGGACACTCTCCATGAGTCGCTCCTTGTCGAGTTTAATATGGTACTCATCCACACCCACTGACTTGCCCCGGGCGATATCTTCATCCGCAGCGAGGGTGGTCAGGGCTATGACTGGCAAGTGTTTGAATCGTTTGTCATTCTTTATTTTTTCGGTCAGTTCGAAACCATTCATGTTAGGCATTTCGATATCAGTGACCACCATGGTTATCTCATCCCCATGTTCTTCCAGGACACTCCAGGCAATTCTGCCATCCTCGCCTTCCATCACCTTGAATCCGGCTTCGTCCATATACCCTTTCACCTGATTGCGGAAAAAATTGGAATCCTCAACGATCAAGATGGTAGGCGCCTGGGCTTGATCCATGGCTATCTCGGCGTAGGCGGCATGATCTTCAAACCATTGCGGGTTGGAAACCTGCATTATTTCGAAGATATTGACAAGCATGGTGGTTTTACCGGAGATAATGGCTGAGCCCATGATCCCAGGCTGCTTAAGGGTGGAGTCATCAATATCCGTATTAATTTCAATGGCATCAATAGGACCGGTTGCCAGTAGCCCGACATCTTTCCCGGCAAGGTGAAAAACGATAACCAAGAGATCGTCTTGGTCGGCCAATGGCATCACCGAAGCCACCTCGTCAATACTGATCAACGGCAAACTGCCACCACGATACTGCATTACCCGGCGGCCCCCAATCTCCTCGATGTGATGTCGTTTTATCTTTTCCACCCGTTCAACTTGGTTAAGCGGCACCCCGAACTGTTCCAATGGAGAACTTGAAAAAGTGAGTAGCGCCTGCTTGTCGCGGGTCTTGGTTATATTTTCCTTGGCGGCCTCTGCCAGTTCGTGGGCGCGCTCGGAACCGTCGAGTGAGGTCAGGCCAGCCATCCGGGCGATATTGCTGACATCAAGGATCAGTGCTATCCGACCGTCTCCCATGATGGTTGCGCCCGCATACCCCTGGCATTGTTGTAAATGTCGCCCCAGCGGCTTGATAACGATTTCCTCGGAATCGTGGAGACGGTCAACGATCAGGCCATATTTCATTGCGCCAGTGGATACAACGACAATATTCAGAGCGCTTGAAGCGCTTGCCCGTCGTTCTTTCGCCTTTCTTTGCAGTTCATAGGAGCTGTCCTTTGGTGGCAGGGGGACCGATGCACCTTCTTCTTTAAACATGGGGGTGGATTTGGACCGCCGGTCGGCGATGTTTCGTCGTCGATCCGGTATGGTCTCTTCTTGAACCGGATCAAAGTAGGTTGGCTCAATATCAAACACCTCGGCCATCCGGATTAAAGGCAGCAGATTGCCACGCAGTCGCACCACCTCGGCGTCGCCGACCCGCTCGACCCTTTCTTTGACCTTGGCCGCCGGGATACGAAGGAGTTCTTCGAGATTAACCTGGGGTATTGCGTAGCGCTCACCTCCGGTCATAACAATCTGACAGGGGATGATGGCCAAGGTCAGCGGTAGTTTGATGCCGATGGTCGAGCCTTTACCAACCTCTGAATCTATCTCAATGGAGCCGCCTAATTGATCAAGGTTGGTTTTGACTACATCCATCCCTACGCCACGACCGGAAACATCGGTTACTTTCTTGGCGGTGGAAAATCCGGGCAACAAAATCAGGTTAATTCGTTCTTTTTCCGACATGACCTTTGCCTGGTCGGAAGTGATCAAGCCTTTTTTTACCGCTGTTTCGGCAAGCATGTTGCCGTCTAGCCCTTTGCCGTCATCGCTGATTTCGATGACAACCTGACCGGCGGCGTGGTAGGCCTTCAGTACGATGAGCCCGCGAATATCCTTGCCTTTTTTTCGTCGGTCTTCCGGGGATTCAATACCGTGGTCGACCGAATTCCGGATCAAATGGGTCAGCGGATCATTAATGGCTTCTATGATCGTCTTGTCGAGCTCTACATCTTTGCCGACAATGGTCAGGTCAATCTGTTTGCCGAGTTTTTTGGATAGATCCCGGACAACTCTTGGAAATTTATTGAAAACGTTGCCAATGGGCTGCATCCGGGTGAGCATGATCGCTTCCTGCAGTTCAGAGGTCACCAGATCAATGCGTTGCCCAACCGCCTCAGCGTTTCTCACGTCTCCGGAGGTAATGGTCTGCAGCAGTTGATTGCGAGAGAGCACCAATTCGCCAGCCAGATTCATTAAATGGTCCAGCAGACTGACCGTTACCCGGATACTGGTATCAAGCTTCTGGGATTCCGAGGGTTTTCTGATCCTGGCGGCACCACCGGCGTCTTGGGCAAGAGCATTGGCAGAATCGATATCGTCTTCTTGAGTTTGCGCAGAATCGTCATCAAAAGATTCATCGCCTATATCTTCGAAGGTTTCGGCAATACTTTCCTGTTCCGACGGGGCAGGTTTGGTCTCTTCTGGGGAGGGTTGCGGTTCTGGTTTCTGGACAACAGGAACTGCCCGTTCCGGTTTTGGGCCTGAAGGGGGTGCTTCGCCACCTTCATAGATAATATTGAGGGCGTCGGTATGGCGGGAAATGTCGACAGTGTTACTGTTTCCAACGTCTTCAATCAAGTGCTGCAATTCATCGGCAGCAAGCAACAGCACGTTGATTATGTCCGGGTTGGGGACAAGTTTGCTGCTACGGATAAGCCCGAGAACATTTTCGGCAGCATGAGCGAGATCCTGGATAACCGAGAGCCCCATGAAACCAGCGCCACCTTTAATGGAATGAGCCGCGCGAAATACTTTATTGACGAGTTCGACATCGATATCAGCCCCCCCTTCCTCGATGGCGAGAAGGTCATTTTCGATGTCAGAGAGATGCTCAAGCGATTCTTCTATAAAACCCTGCAATATTTCATCATCTTCAATAGACATATTCCGTTCTCCGTCAAAATATATGGTCAGGACACAAGCAAAATGAAAGACTGGTGCAAGGTCGCTTTTGCCCGGCGGATAATCCGGTGCCTACCTCCAAACCTTATATGCCGCAACAGTCCTACAATTATTGTACGTATACTGAAATGATTGTACAGTTTTTTTTCAGGGACTGATTAATATTGAAAATATCATAATTTTATCAGCCTTCACTTCTGATAAACCAGGCCGTGAACTGACTCTTGAAAAATTGGCGTGCAGCAACCGGGTTGCGAAAATACTCAAGTGGGGAAAGGGGGCTTAAAGTGGCCGGCCAAGGCATTTATAGCCGACTGGCAATGCCCCTTCAACTGAGGCGGAAAAGGGTTAATTGCCGATCGCGTGGAGCTTGATCGTGTAGCTGATGGTTTTTCCTGCTAAAGGATGGTTATAGTCAACGGTAATTGTTTCACTGCTGGCGGCAAGCACGGTTGCGGGAACCTGTTGTGAAATGCCGTCCTTCTCAATGGCCAGCGAGAGAATCATGCCGGGTTTGGGGTCGATTCTGCCGGCAAAGCTGGCGCGTGCAACTTCATGCACCAGCGCTTTATAATAAGGGCCGTAGGCATCTTCCGGCAAAATATGCACAGTTCTGGTCTGTCCAGGCTCCATGCCCAAAAGCGATGCTTCGACGGCTTTGAGAATACGGCCTGAACCGATGATCAGGGTTATTGGCTTGGTATCGGGTGCACTTTCAATAACATCCCCGGACGAGAGGGTCGCGGTATAACTGACGGAGACGGTGTCGAGAAGCTGAACGGAACTCATAATTATATCCTTTGCTGAATAAATCGAATTTTTTTAATCAACCAATATACTCAATGATTCGTATTTTTACAAGAGCTGACCAGGGTTCACGGAAGCCTTGACAAAGCTGCATTGAACGCATAAAAGTGCTTTCCTCAAAAACGAGACCACCTCGAATCGAGGGTGTTTGGATTTTTAAAAACACAAATTTAAGGTCTTGGACTTTTCAGGATAGCCCCCCTGCCTGCAATAATGTAATGTGGTTACCTTGATCCATGGTACCATCTCCAAGAACTCTTGATTAAAAAGAATCAGGTATGATAGAACTTGCTTTTAAAAAAGATAAAAATGGCCTCCTGCCCGCAATTGTGCAGGATTCGAAAACCGGCGAAGTGCTGATGCTTGCATATATCAATCAACTGGCCTGGGAAAAGACGCTCGAAACAGGTAAGGCACACTATTGGAGCCGCTCCAGGAATAGTCTTTGGTTGAAAGGCGAAACATCGGGCCATATTCAAGTCATCAAAGAAATTCTAGTCGACTGCGATCAAGACACGATTGTGTTTAAAGTTGAGCAACTTGGTGGCGCTGCATGCCATACCGGCTATCGCAGTTGTTTTTATCGAAAAGTGACAGGGAATGAACTCACCGTTCACGAACCGAATCGGGTTTTTGATCCGACGGCAGTGTACGGACCAAAAAAATAGTATTTTTTAACTCAGTTATAAAGGTACATATATGAATATATTGAAACTAGGTATTCCCAAGGGCAGTCTTGAGAACGCAACCATCGCGTTGTTTGAAAAATCAGTATGGCGCATTAAGCTGATTTCTCGAAATTATTTTCCCGAGGTCGACGACCCGGAACTTTCCTGTTCCATTTGCAGGCCGCAGGAAATGTCCCGGTATGTGGAATCCGGGATGCTGGATGCCGGAATTACGGGGAAAGACTGGACGCTTGAAAATGGATCGGATGTGGAAGTGGTGGCTGATCTAGTCTACTCGAAAGTAAGCAATCGACCGACCCGCTGGGTGATTGCCGTACCTGGAGACTCGGACATCACCCGGGTTGAACAGTTGGACGGGAAGAAAATTGCCACCGAGTTGGTCAATGTCACCCGTAATTTTTTTGACCAACGGGGCATTAAGGTCGATATCGCTTTTTCCTGGGGCGCGACTGAGGCCAAGGCGGTTTCCGGTCTTGCCGATGCCATCGTTGAGGTTACCGAGACCGAAGCAACGATACGAGCCCATGGGCTGCGGGTTATTCACGAATTGATGCAGTCGAACACCCAGATGATTGCCAGCAAGGCGGCCTTGGCCGACCCGTGGAAGCGGGAAAAAATCGAAACCATAGCTATGCTGCTCCAGGGAGCACTTCGAGCCGACCGGATCGTGGGTCTGAAAATGAATGTTCCCAAAGAAAAACTGGATCTGCTCATCAATATGCTGCCCAGTTTAAATGCACCGACCGTGGCCCAGTTGTACAAGCAGGAATGGTTTTCAGTGGAAACAGTAATTTCCGAGCATCAGGTCCGCGATTTGGTGCCCAAGTTGAAGAAAAGCGGTGCCGAGGGCATCATTGAATATTCACTGAACAAAGTCATTTGATCAGTATTTTTGATTTTATCAAAGCCCGAGAAGAGGGGCGGGAAGCAGATATGGATTTCAGAAAAGTAACGTTTCTTCTTTCCGCCCACGCCATCCGGCAGTTGCCGGAGCCGATATATCCCGATATCGCCTTTGCCGGCCGCTCCAATGTCGGCAAATCGAGCTTGATCAACCGGTTGATCAGCCGGACCAACATGGTCAAAACCAGTTCTAAACCAGGCAAAACCCAGAGTCTTAATTATTTTCTTATTGATGAGTCTCTGTATTTCGTCGATTTGCCGGGCTATGGGTTTGCTCAGGTGCCGCAGCAGATCCGCCAGGCCTGGCAGGGGCTGATCAGCGAATATATAGAGACCAGGGCAACTTTGGCGTGTGTGATTGTTATCATCGATCTGCGGCACGAACTCAAAGCTTTGGATCGGGAACTAGTCGATTATCTTCGTTTTCACCGACAAGCTTTTTTGCCGGTCTATACCAAGGCGGACAAGCTGACCCGCAACAATCAGGCAAAAAACGCCGCGATTCTAGATGCCGGATTGACCATCACCGCTGAGGAGCGAATCATTTTTTCTGCAAAAACCGGCCTGGGGTGCGACACCCTCCAGCAGCGGATCGCCACCTATGTGTCTCCAGAACCTGTCGAGATCGGGTAAAGCCGTATCGGCCGGGGTGCGAGCGCGTTACTGGTCCGACTTGAGTACCGCCAAAAAGGCTCGCTGCGGTATTTCGACATTGCCGACGGTCTTCATCCGTTTCTTACCCGCCTTCTGTTTTTCAAGCAGTTTTCGTTTTCTTGAAATATCACCGCCGTAGCATTTGGCAGTTACGTCTTTGCGCAGGGCGGAAATGTTCTCCCGTGCCACAACATTTCCACCGATAGCCGCCTGGATGGCGATTTTGAACATCTGGCGCGGGATCTCCTCTTTAAGGCTTTCACAGGCTTTAAGCCCTCGCTCCCTGGCTTTGTCTCGATGGGTGAGTTGCGACAGGGCGTCAACCTGTTCTCCGTTCACCAGGATGTCGAGTTTTACCAGGTCGCTGGTCCGGTAATCGATCAGTTCGTAGTCAAACGAGCCGTACCCTTGGGTCACTGATTTCAATCGATCGTAAAAATCGTAGATCACTTCGGCTAACGGCAGTTCGCAGATGAATTCAATTCGACCGGGCATGGGATAATGGTATTTGGTGTTTTCCCCTCGTCGTTCCATGCAAAGCGTCATGACCACCCCCATATATCGCTCAGGTATGTGGATCGTGGCTTTGATAAACGGCTCCTCGATGCGGGCAATAGAGCCAGGATCAGGAAAATACGCGGGGTTATCGATTTCGATGACGCTCTTGTTGTGCAGATAAAAAATATATTTTACCGTCGGCACGGTGAGGATCAGAGAGATGTCGAATTCCCGTTCCAAACGTTCCTGCACGACTTCCAGGTGGAGCAGGCCGAGGAAACCGCAACGGAAACCAAACCCCAGGGCGGCCGAGGAATCTTTCTGAAAAGTAAGGGCGGCATCATTGAGTTTTAGTTTTTCCAGGGCACTGGCCAGGTCTTCATAATCATCGGTGGAGACCGGATACAACGAGGAGTACACCACCTGTTGGACCTCTTTAAAGCCAGGCAGTGCGGCGACGCAGGGCCGGTCCTTGAGGGTGAGGGTGTCACCTGGTCGGGTGTCGGACACCGTTTTCACACCGGCAATTATAAAGCCGATTTCGCCAGCGGAAAGTTGTGCCCGCGTTTCCCGGCGAAGATGAAAGACGCCCAATTCCTCCACCCGGTAATCGGCGCCGTTGGACATGAACAGTATCTGGTCGCCGGGTTTTACCGTGCCATTGATGATCCGCACCGAGATTACGGTGCCCCGGTAAGGGTCGTAACTGGCATCGAAAATCAGGGCTTCCAGCGGTTTTTCTGGATCCCCCTTGGGCGGGGGTAAAAAACGGACGATAGCATTGAGCAGTTCCTTGACGCCTGCACCGGTTTTTGCAGAACACATCTGGATAGCGGCTCCGTCCAGACCGAGATCTTCTTCGATCTGCATCGCTACTTTTTCCGGCTCAGCGGCGGGTAGGTCGATTTTGTTGATGACCGGGATGATTTCGAGATTATTCTCCATGGCCAGATAGAGGTTGGCCAGGGTTTGCGCCTCGATTCCCTGGGCCGCATCGATTAGGAGCAGGGCGCCTTCGCAAGAGGAAAGGGCTCGGGAAACTTCATAACTGAAATCGACATGCCCAGGGGTATCAACCAGGTTGAGAACATAGGTGTTTCCGTCTTCTGCTTTAAAAGGCAGGCAGATAGTCTGTGACTTGATAGTGATGCCACGTTCCCGCTCGATATCCATAGTGTCGAGCATCTGATCTTTGAATTCACGATCAGTGACCATATTGCAGAGTTGGATCATGCGATCGGCCAAGGTTGACTTGCCATGGTCGATGTGAGCTATTATGCTGAAATTTCTTATTTTATCCATACAGAGAAAAAAACCTGGGAGGGGAGAGGGTTCACGGAAGCAAAGCTTTATATCAATAGCATAGATTCCTTGAAAAAAAAAATCATCAACCTGTACCTTAAGTATTAAAGTGTTT
>CAIMMA010000038.1 GCA_903842475.1 uncultured bacterium | reverse complement strand
TGACCTGCCAAGTGCTCAGCACAGATTTTGCGCACATTCTCAATTGCCCGTTGAGAATTGGGCGTCAGGCCGCTCACATAGAGACGCAGGACATAGCCCCCCTGTTCATTCGCCTCGAGTGCCAGTTCGAAAGCCTCGGTCGCATCCTGTGGCGGCAATGCTTGATGGTGCCTTTCCTGTTTAGTCATGATCCCATCCTCTTTCTCCAGGTCATGCAAGCGGCTTGATGTCAAGGCCGACCAATACGCGATCGGTGTTCGACAGGTCGCCGATGATCTTTTTTATGGGCTCGGGGAGATTCCGCACCAAGGTCGGCACAGCCAGGATCTGGTCACCTCTGGCCAGCTGGGGATTCTCCAGCAGATCGATGACCTCGATACTGTATTGCCCCTCCAGGTATTCCTTGCAGATCTTTTTGAGGTTGATGAAGGCCAGCATGGATTTGGGCGACTGGCCGGCAACATAGAGCCGCAGCTGCCATTTTTCCGCAACAGGCAGGTCCTTGGTGTCGCTGGTCATTTGCTGCCTCTCTTGCTGGCCTTAGCTGTGTGCAACTTTGCAGGGGCTGTTTGGTCCGCTTTTCGTGATCGTGAAAGTGCACGGGTCTCGCCGTTCAGTATCTCCTGATGCAGCGCTTCCCTTGCAATGGTCCGCTCCAGTTCATCCTTTTCAGCTTCGAATTCAGTGCGCAAGGCCGCAATCCGCGCTTCGATCACCGCCTTTTTTCGTTCAATATCGCGTTTTTTCCGTTCAAGATTCTGGCTCCGTTCCAGGGCCTCGGCTTTTTCCCGTGCCTCCTGGGCCATCCTGCCCGCGCCGGTCAATACCCCGCCAGCGCCGACATAGACATCCTGGAGCATCGCACCGTTGTTGGTGAGGCGGAACTCCCTGACCTGGTTGGAGTGATCCATACCTCGGGACTTGAGTATGAAGAGCCCACGGTTACGTTCACCGCTGCCCTCTATGACCTGCAGCAGGAGCCAGGTGTCCATCAGCGAAGAGATCCCCACATCGGTACGCTCCAAGCTCCAGCCGGTGGAGGTTAGGTCAGTGCAAAAAGCGGTGACTTGCTTCATCTTCAGGTAATCGATCAGTCGGGAGAGCATCGACTTGACTTCCATCTCGCTCGCCGCGGCGATCAGATTAGAGATCGGATCGACCACAACGATGGCAGGATTGAATCCTTCGATCGCCTTGTGCATGGTCACGAGGTGCATCTCCAACCCGTACAAGCTCGGGCGTGAGTTGCGAAATTCGAGCAGCCCTTGGTCCACCCACTGCTCCAGGTCGATACCGATGGAACGCATATTGCGAATGATCTGGTTGCGGGATTCCTCGAAGGCAAAATAGAGGCAGCGCTCGCCGCGCCGACAGGCGGCATCGACAAAGTGCGCGGCCATGCTCGATTTGCCGGTCCCTGAGGTACCGCTGACGAGGATGCTGCTGCCTTTGTAATATCCTTGCTCACCCAGCATAGTGTCGAGGCGAGGGATGCCGGAGGGAACCCGTTCATTGGAAGCCGCATGGTCGAGGCCGATTGAGGAAATCGGCATGACCGAAAAGCCCTGTTCGTCAATCAGGAATGGATACTCGTTGGTGCCGTGTGCGGAACCGCGATATTTGACAATCCGCAGACGTCGCGTGGCAATCTGCTGGTCCATCTTGTGATTGAGGAAGATCACGCAGTCGGCGACATACTCTTCCAGACCGAAACGGGTCAGAGTTCGCTCCCCCTGCTCACCGGTAATAATAGCAGTAACGCCTTTAACTTTGAGAAAATTGAACAGGCGCTTGAGTTCCGACCGCAGGATTATTTCATTAGAAAAACCTGAAAAAAGCATCTCGATGGTGTCGAGCGCCACGCGCTTGGCCCCCAGCGTATCGATAGCGTACCCGAGGCGGATAAACAGTCCTTCCAGGTCGTAGTTGCCGGTTTCCTCGATCTCGCTTTTATCAATGTGCACATAGTCGAGAACAAGTTTATTGCGGACTACTAAATCGTTCAGGTCGAAGCCGAGAGAGACAAAGTTTTCAGCCAGTTCTTCGGACTTTTCTTCAAACGACATGTAGACGCCTGGTTCGTCATACTCCATCGCACCGCGTACCAGGAACTCCATGGCAAGCAGGGTTTTGCCGCAGCCAGTGCCACCACAGACCAAGGTCGGACGTCCTTGGGGAAGACCGCCACCGGTAATCTCATCTAACCCTTTGATTCCAGTCGGGCATTTCTGCAGGCGTTCGACTGCTGGTTTTGCCTTCTTGCTTTGTTTGGTCATGCACGATTCCTCGAACTGTTTGATATTTCCGCTTATGCCTGGATTGACAATACTGCTGTGCAATGATTTTCCTTCCGGAAACATCATTATCGAGCATTGCATGATACTTTAAAATGGGTACTTCGCAGTTTTCCAGTTTCATCGACCATTTCGCGGTACTGCCTACCCGC
>CAIMMA010000037.1 GCA_903842475.1 uncultured bacterium | reverse complement strand
ATGCAGATGCAGGTCAAACGACGGAGCAACGTCATCCTGCTGGTCTTTCCCGCTGATATTCCGCATCAGACCATCAAGAAGGCGCAAAAGCACAGTTCGGCCTATCAGCAACGCTATTGCCTCGATTACCCCCAATTCATCAAACGCTTGCGCCGCACCAACCGCGCTTCCTTTCTAACTTCGCTCTTCCAGTAAACCGCCAAGGTCAGCCTGCTGGCCCTGCCACAAATCCCGCCCCTCCATCAGCCGGTGCAGCCGTTGGCTCAGTTGACCGGTCAGGCGCTGCCAGCGCGGGGCCACCAGCAGGTCGGGGTGGGCCGTGGACCAAAGACGGTGGAGAGTGACCGCCGCGGGTATGTGCGGCAGGAGTTCCAGCAAGAGTTCGAGATACCCTTCGAGGGTGAATACCGGCACCTGGCCCTGTTCGTAGAGGGCGTGGAGTCCGGTGCCCCGGATCACCTGGAGGTGATGCAGCTTCAGGGCCTGGATGCCGAGTCCGGTGACGGTCCGGACGGTCTCCAGCATGGCCGCCTGCGATTCGCCGGGAATGCCGAGGATGAGATGGACCCCGAGCTCAAGGGATCCTGCGGCTTGAATTCTGCGGACCGCGTCCAGGAAATCGGCATAGTCGTGGTTGCGGTTGAGCAGCTGGAGGCTGGCGGTGTGGATGGATTGCAGGCCCAGTTCGATCAGACAGTGCTTGCCGCTGCGTTCGACCAACGCGGCCAGGGCCGCCGGCAGATCGGCGGCGATGGCATCGGGGCGGGTGGAGAGGAACAGACCCACGCAGTCCGGATCCTCCAAAACCGAATCCAGCAGCGGCATGAGCCGGTCGGTGGCCAGGGCGGTGGGGGTTTCCTGTTGAAAATAAGCGAAGTAGCGGCGGAAGCGGCCGCGGAGCAGGAAGTGTCTGCCGCGTCGGAGCTGTTCGGCAAGGGAATCGGCGGGGCGCAGGGAAAAGGGGGTGAAACTGGCGGGATGGCAATAGAGGCAGCCGCCCTGGTTGCGATTGGGGCAGGGGATACCGAGATCCAGGGGGATTTTGCCGATGGTCTGACCGTAGCGTTCCCGGCAATGGTGGCTAAAGGTACGGATGCGTAGCGGCGGCATCACCGCACTACCGGCCGGCGGCGCTGTCCGGATCGTCCACCACTTGGTAGTATCGCTGCCCGGCGCAGGGCCGGCAGAGCACCGCTCCCGCCTGTGTCACCTCTCTGCAATCCTGGACCCAGTCGCCGCACTGCCCGCACTGCACCCGGCGGATCGGTCGTCCCGGCAGGTCGCAATCCGGAATGTCCACGTGTACCGCCTGGAACGTGAAGAGGTCCTCCAGCGGCATCATTTTGTAGGCCTCCAGCTGGCGCTGGTATTTGTCGACCACTTCCGGGCAGTAGCTGGCGGAAAGCTCACGAGCTTCTTCGCGGGCGGTCACGCGAACGGCCCGGCCGTTTTCCAGATTGACAAAGGTGGCGGCCATGATGCCGAAATCAAGCCAGCGCAACGAGCGTTTGCCCAGGCTGCAGCCGGTGACCGACTGGATGGCGTCGGTGGCGCAGCGATCGAT
>CAIMMA010000036.1 GCA_903842475.1 uncultured bacterium | reverse complement strand
GTGGCCGAAAATGATCGCCTCGTTGTATTGATAGCGGCGGAACAGCTCTTGGAGGTCGAGGGTGGCGTTGGCCAGATGCTCGACCGGGAAAGCCACATCCTCGATGATCACCGTGGTCCCGGTGCGGCGGACCGCGCCGACCGCCGGGAACAATCCCTTACGGATTTTCCACAGCTGGTTGAATTCTGCGGGGATGGCGGTGAACTCAATTGGCCGCACCGTGGGCAGTGGGCTCAGGCTTTCCTTGATCTGGGCGATCTGCGCCTGCAGGTCCTCAGCGGCCTCGGCCCTGGTTTCGATGAGCAGGGCGGTGACTCCCGGTTCGAGTCCTTCCAGAAAGTCCGGCATGCCGGGTTTGCCGGTCACCGAGGCCAACCCGGCGCGGTCGATCAGTTCGGCGGCGGCCACTGGTTGCTTGGCGAGGATAATCACCGCCTCGCAGGCAGTCTGGATGTCGGCATAAAAGAGCAGGGCGCTGGCTTTATGCTTATGCTCCACCACGGTGCGGAAGACCACATCGGCGATGAATCCCAGGGTGCCCTCTGAGCCGATCATCAGGTGCTGCATGATGTCAAAGGGCTCGGTGCAGTCGACCAAGGCGTTGAGGCTGTAGCCGGTGGTGTTTTTGATTTTGAACTTGTGGCGGATGCGGTCGGCCAGGGTCGGGTCGGCCAGTACCCGGTCGCGCAGCTCGCTCAGGCCGGTGAGGATTTGGCCGTGGCTGCGGCGGAAGGCGGCCCGGCTTTTGTCGTCGGCGGTATCGACCACCGTGCCGTCAGCCAGGATGATGCGCATCGAGTCAATGGTCCGATAACTGTTCTGCTCAACCCCGCAGCACATGCCGCTGGCGTTGTTGGCCAGGATGCCGCCAATCTTGGCGCTGTCGATGGAGGCCGGGTCCGGGCCGATCTTGCGGCCGAATTCGGCTAGAATCCGATTGGCATGGCCGCCGATCATCCCCGGCTGCAGCTGGATCTTGCCGGCGTTGTCAAAAACCCGGTAGCCGTTCCAGCCTTCGCCCATACGGACCAGGATCGAATCGGTGATTGCCTGGCCGGAAAGGCTGGTCCCCGCCGCCCGAAAAGTGACCGGCAGCTGCAGCTTGCCCGCTTCCCGAAGGATGCGCTGCACTTCCAGCTCGTTTTGGACGTTAATGACGATCTTGGGGATCAGGTGGTAGAAGCTGGCGTCGGTGCCAAAGGCGATGGTGCGGAGCGGGTCAACAATGAGACGTTCGGAAGGGATGGAGAGTTTAATTCTGCGATAAAAGGCCTGGTACTTTCCGGGTAACATAGGAACCTCCTTTTAAAAGAATATTGATTCTTATATAGGATGTTGTGCCAGAAAAAGCCATGGAAAGTTGCAGGGGATAGCGCCAGTGAGCGTTTTAAAGCTGCCAGGGTGCCGTAAGGTTTTCACCTCAGCCGCCGTATCTCAGGCAGGGGCGGCGGCGGGCACGGCGTTGATTGGGGAAGGAGGCAGGGGGCCTGGGCCGGAGCGCTTTCCCGGCCAGGTTGCGTAATAAATCGTCATTTTTGCTTTTTGTGCTTCATTTATTATTGATTTCAGAGTAAAAGGTCCTTTTTATATTTTCCGCCTCCTTTTTCCGGCGGCGGTTCTCCCCGGCGTACCCCGGCAACGTCACGATGCGGTTTTCGTGACCGTTTCTTTTTTCACAGGACTAAAACATCATGCTGCAGGCAACCAATATTGCGCTTAGCTATGGCAAGCGCGTTATTTTTAAAGACGTCAATATCAAATTCACCCACGGCAATTGTTACGGCCTCATCGGGGCCAACGGCGCGGGGAAAACCACCTTCCTTAAAATTCTCGCCGGCCAGAAAGACGCCGACAAGGGCGAGGTCTCCATCGATCCCAAGGAACGGATCGCCGTGCTCCAGCAGGATCAGTTCGTCTACGACGAAGAGACCGTGCTCGATACCGTGATCAGGGGCCACAAGCGGCTCTACGATGTCAAGATCGAGCGGGAGGCGCTCTATGCCAAGGCCGAACTTACCGAGGCCGACGGCATGCGCTGCGGCGACCTGGAGGTCGAATTCGGCGAAATGAACGGCTATGAGGCGGAATCCGAGGCCTCGGTCCTGCTGAGCGGTCTGGGGATCGATGAGGAGATGGCGAATTTACGGATGAAGGAACTCGACGGCGGCGACAAGGTGCGGGTGCTGCTGGCCCAGGCCCTGTTCGGCAACCCGGACATCCTGCTGCTCGATGAGCCGACCAACAACCTCGATGTCAAATCCATCGCCTGGCTGGAAGAGTTTCTGATCCGTTTTGCCAACACGGTCATCATCGTCTCCCATGACCGCCATTTTCTCAACCAGGTCTGCACCCACATGGCGGACATAGATTTTGGCCAGATCCGGGTTTATGTCGGCAACTACGATTTCTGGTACCAGGCCAGCCAGCTGACCCTGCAGCAGAAGCAGAACGAGAATAAAAAAACCGCGACCAAGGTGGCGGAATTAAAAGAGTTCATCCAGCGTTTCTCCTCCAACGCCTCCAAGGCCAAGCAGGCCACTTCGCGCAAGAAACTGCTCGACAAGATCAACATCGAGGACATGCCGGTCTCCTCGCGCAAATACCCTTTTGTTTCGTTCAAGCCGGAACGGCCCTGCGGCAACGTCATTCTCGAAGTCGATGGTCTGTCCAAGACCATCGAAGGCGTGGAAGTTCTTAAAAATTTAAGTTTTTCGGTCAATAAGGGCGAGAAGATCGCTTTTGCCGGGACCTACGGCCTGGCGAAAACCACCTTGTTTCAGATCTTGATGGGCGAGTTGGAACCGGATGCGGGCAGCTTCCGATGGGGCCAGACCATTACCACCTCCTATTTCCCCAAGGAAAACAGCGCCTTTTTTAACAACAAAATGACGCTGATCGAGTGGTTCAACCAGTTCGTGCCGCCCAACGAGGGCGAGAGCTATAGCCGCGGCTTTCTTGGTCGGATGCTTTTTTCAGGTGAGGAGGCTCTGAAAAAGACCAATATCCTCTCCGGTGGCGAGAAGGTACGCTGCATGCTGGCCCGGATGATGCTGACCGGCGCCAATGTGCTCATCCTCGACGAGCCGACCAACCACCTCGATCTGGAGTCGATCACCTCGCTCAATAACGGCTTGATCGCCTTCCCCGAGGTGATCCTCTTCGCCTCCCACGACCACGAGTGCGTGACCACGGTGGCCAACCGGATCATCGAGATCGGCCACAAGGGCTGGATCGACAAAATGATCAACTTCGACGATTATCTGGAGGACGAGGGCGTCGCTGCCCAGCGCGAGCAGATTTACCACCTGGATAAGCGGCGGTAATGCAAAACATTTAGAGGGTTGTCGTCGTGTTTCAGGGGTGGCGTTTGCGGCCGCGCCTGTAACCGATGCAGGCGCAGGTCACCAGGAAGAGCATCATGAACCAGCAAAGACCGGCCATGACCCATTGATGACCGGGAAAATATTAGCGTTGGGGTGAATCCGGGATCCAACAGCAGGCAAAGGCCAGCCCGATTGCGCCCATCAGCAGCGCCAGGACAATGCTGGCCGTGGCATGCTCGATAAACGGTGTTGTGGAACGATGCGGTTTCATCGGTTTGGCCTCGCGGGTCGATCCTTTTGAAGACAAGTCGGAAGGAGGCTTTTACCGCCCTTTCGGCTTTTTTGTTTTTAACAGTGGGCTTTCGGGTTCGGCCCCGGAAAACAATATTTCAAAGAGTTACTCAGCGTAATACGAACCGTTGCGCCGATAGTTGTATCTTCTTGCACCTGAACCCGGTATCCTGAAACCTCTTCTGGATCTGTCCATCTCGGCAGGAGTTTCTCCCGCTTTGCGCGGCTCTCCCCGCCTCCTGATTTGCTCATATTCATTCCCGAACCTCTCTCGGTATGAGTAAAAACCGCATGTATCACGTCAAATTCAACACCTATACCATCGGCGGCAGTCCCTACACCATCCGTTCGCTCCAGGATCTCCAGCAGTTTCACGATCCCGAGGGCACGGCGGAAGCCTTGGGCATCTCTTCGGCGACCTGGTCGCTGTTTGGCTCGATCTGGCCATCCGGGCTGATTCTTGCCGATCTCATGAGCAATTATGACGTCGCCGGGATCAATATCCTGGAGTTGGGCTGCGGGCTGGGGCTGGCGAGTTTGATCGCCAACGCCCGGGGCGCCTGCCACACCGCCAGCGACTATCATCCTCTGGCCGGAGAATTTCTCCAGGAAAATAACCGGTTAAACGACATGCCGCCCATGCATTTTGAGCGTTGCGACTGGGCCGAAGCCCTGCCTGCCTTGGGGGTCTTCGACTTGATCATCGGCAGCGACCTGCTCTACGAACCCGATCATCCCTCGCTGCTTTCCCGGTTCATCGATGCCCATGCCAGCAGCTCGGTCAAGGTGATCATCATTGATCCAGGCAGACGCCAGCAGGGGCAATTCACCCGGCGGATGGAAGGCCTGGGCTTTGCTGCCAGCGCGGTGCGGGCCACCGAGGAGCAGGCGCAATCCCGGGTATTCAACGGCAAGATTCTCCACTACCGTCGCGACCGCCAGATGGCCTGATTCAATTAAACGTCTCGTCTCACGGAACGCACCAGACCCAACGCCCTCCCTTACGGCACTGCTGTCGCTGGATAGACCTTGAATTTCTTGACGAATCCGGTCGGCTGGTAACTGAGTTTGGCATGCCGCAGGCCTGCATTCCCCATATCCTGCTCCCGGTTGATGGTTTCGTAGCTTTCCGGCAGGATGGCGGCAAAGGATTGATTGATGTATTGATACAGCCCCTTGTAACCGGACACCGCCTTTTCAAAATGGATGGCAAAGCAGGCCCCCCTCGCCAACTCCTCGCCCAAAACAAAGGCCACCGGCCGCGATTCCACATGGTAGATGCCACCGCAGAGCTGCAGTTCCTCCATCTTGCCCAAAGCTTCCCGAGCTGCCTCGGCGTCCCCGGCTTGCCCGTTTTCCCTTTGCCACTGCTCCAGGATGGCCAGGGCGTCGTCACGGTGGGTGTCGAGCAGCGGCCGGGCCGTGTAGAGGTTGGAGCTGACAAAGGCTTTGACCAGATTGCGTTTCTTGTGATAGTTCCTGCCGCCCAGTTGGGCCAGATCCTGCCGTCGATAGAGATAATCGAAATTGTCCCGGTCCTCCCGCACGTCATAACCCCTCTTTTGCAAAAGCTCCGCCTGGTGTTCGGAGGCGGCTTTCAACATGCCGTGGTCGCGGAACAGCTGGTCCAGCAATGGCGGCGGGGGGAGTCCCAGGGGCAGCATGAAGAACGACGCGTCGTTGTCCCGGCCGAGGACGGTCAGGGTTCCCTCGGCGAGCCGGCAAAGGGTGTAGTGATGGCTTTGCCGAAACAGATAGAGGTTGGCAAAGGTGAATTCGGAAATCCCCTGCTCCAGCTGCTGCAGCATCGGGTGGAGCAGCGGGCGGAGCGCCATGGTTACTTCGGTGCTTTCAGGGTAGGTGGGAAGCATGTGCCGTATCAACGAAAAAGAAGAGGATTGCTCAACGCAGGGTTTGCCAATGCACAGGTTTTTGCTGATCACGGCCACCTCTTGGGAGGCAGCAGGGTCGCGATGCATGGGCACAAGGACGCAATATCATAATCCCGAGCGAATAACTAAAGCTATTTCATTAAAAAACAGACGCGAGTGGTTGTCTGAAAGGTTTTTGCCCATGGGGACAGCGTGTCGGCAACGGCAAGGTCGGGGCGGCGGTTGTTATTGCCTGTTCAAGGGTTTTGCCTGCGCAAAAAGGACGGTCGCGGTCCTGATTACTTCGGGGCTGGTAAAATCCTGCATGGTGTGGATGGTGCAGTTGCCGATGTCGTGCATGGCGGCGAGAAAGGCTGCGGCGTGATCGCCATGTGCGGCGGTCATCGCCAGCTCAACCTGGGGGCAGAGGTAGTGAATGCACCGGGGCGATTTAAACAGGCGCAGGGTGCAGCCGGTGGCGGTTAGGTGACTGCAGTAACCGGGGCGAACCGCTCGTCCCTGGTCCAGGGCATGGGTGTGCTCCAGGCTTTGGAGGGCGGTGAGCACGTGGGCCAGATGCAGACTGTTCTGGGTCGGCCTGGCCAGCAGGACATCGGAGAGGGACAGTATAGTGTGGTGTTCGCCGTTGCAGCACCCCACCGGCGGGCGTTGGCAGGAGAGGGCACAGACCCGGCGAAGGCTTTTTTCTTGTTCCTGGATGGCATCAAGTTGTCGAATATAAAGGGAATAACTGATCGCAGCTTGTCGAATCAGCAACGGTTTTGAGCCGAGATGGTCGCTCAGCCGTTCAATCTGGTAGACGACATGGTCGCTGCTTAAAAACGAGAAAGGTCGGGCATGCAGCGCGTCGAGGTCGATACGGACGTGGCGAGACGTGTTGTCGGGCAGGTCTTTGAGCCAGAGGTCAAAGGGCATGACACCCCTGCAGGACGCCATGGTCAGGCATGGTGATGAAAAAGCCGGTGCTTCGCGGTTGTTTTGCTGCGGCAATCCAAGGCAGGGGCATCATTCCTTCTCATTGCGCCCGGCATCTGCCCGGCATCAATTATTGCGTTTCGCCCAGAACTTTGGCGATAATCATTGCTTTGGTATAGGCATCCGGTTCCGGTGTTTTCCAGCTGATGAATTGCTTGACGATCCGGAGAAAGTCGCCGTGGTCGATCTTGCATTGGTCGCAAATGGATTCGGCATGGTCACGGTACATGATGATCTTGCTGGCGGGATCGCCCGATTTATCAACAGCGGCCATTTTCCGGCAATCGCAATCGAGCCGAATAACCGCAACACCGACCGCATCCGGGCTGCCTTCAAGTATGCCTTCGATCATGGCCCGTTCCCCTTTTTCAGGGGCAGTGGCGGTCTCGGTGGTCTTTGTGAGTTTCTTTGCCATGGCGATTGCGCTCTTTGAAGAGTGGGAGGAAATGTAAGACTTCTCTTCTTACCTTGGTTTGCGGTAATATCAAATCAAAAAGAGAGGGCCTTTGGGCCTGTTGCAGCCGATCCCACTGTATTCTTGTGTTTCCCGGCACCTTGCAAGGGTACCCGGAAAATCTTTTAGCTTGACAAATGAGGGTCGTTCTTTTAAAGAAAAAAAACTTTTGCGTGTTGTTTTACCTTATAGCCGAGGTTGCAATAACATCGTTTTTTTGCTCTTAAATTTTTCACTTTGGAGGTTGTGTCATGTGGGAGATCGTGGTCGATAAGAATAAATGTTCCGGTGATGAAGAATGTGTCAATGCTTGTCCTGCGCAGGTTTTCGAGATGCAGGATGGCAAAGCTGAGCCGGTTAATGCAGACGAGTGTCTGGGTTGCGAGACCTGCGTTGAAGTTTGTCCTGAAGGCGCTGTCACCGTTACCGAAGTCTGATCGTACCTGAACATTCGGTCGGTCTGTAAGCCCATCCCTTTTTGGGGATGGGCTTATCTTGTTTCTGGGGATGAGGGCAAAGTTGGAGTACAGCGTGTCGGACACGGAGAGGCTATGTTGAACCAGAGGTGCAAGCCCGGAGTGCCAAGAATCGTCCACCTTTTTGCGGCACCGTTTCTCTGGACCGTTATTGGTTGCCTCCTTATGGCTCGGGGCTGGGGCTGGCTTGAGCCCGGACGGGGCCGATTGCTGCTGCTGGTCGCTGGATTGCTGGGGACGATGAAATCGTGGTTGATCCTCGATAAAGTGGCCAGGCGTTCCATCCAGCGCCTGGTGATCTTTAAGGATGGCACCTGTCTAGGCGCTGTGTATTCATGGAAAACCTGGCTGCTGGTGGTCTTGATGATGTCCGCCGGATTTGCTGTGCGAAGCTTCACCCAACCGGGACCGTACATCGGGACCCTCTACTGCGCCATCGGCTGGTCGCTCTGCTTTTCCAGTCGGCTGGGGTGGCAGCAGTGGTATGGACTGTTTAAAAACAATGGACTCACTTAATTGCATTGAAAT
>CAIMMA010000035.1 GCA_903842475.1 uncultured bacterium | reverse complement strand
TTTTTCTGGTTGAGCTTGGGCTGGCGGTCGAAGGGATAAGTCTGGAGGACCAATGGATCGGGGATGCGGGCGCGTTTGAGCCGCATTTGGCGGGCGTTTTCGCGCTTGATCCGGCATTCCTCTTCCACCACATGGGTGAGCAATCGCGTCTGGGAGAAGCGCTCCCGGGCGGCCAGGGCGATGTAATCATCCCAATGGGCGAGCAGTCCGCCCAGGTGCAGTTGTTTGAGCATGGCGCTGAGGTCTTCATTCATGGTCTTGTTCTTCCGGGGTTTGGTAGATCGACAGGTCGGGTTGTTCGGTCATCGAGCCTTCCAGGTAAGCCTCGCGCTGGAGATACTGCTCGTCGACTTCGGCCAAAGGGAGGCTTTGCGCCCCCTGGCCCAGTTGCAGCACGGCAATGCGCTCGATGGTATCCAGGCAGCTGATGCGGTATTTGAGCGAACGCTCCAGGCTTTTGACAAAAAGCCCGGGTGTCATCTTGCGGCTCAAGGCGAAGAGTTTGCGCAAAAACTGCTGGCGTTGAATGCCGCGGGTTGTCAGGGCAAAATCCAGATAGGCCCCGACGCAGGAGTCGATGGCGCGGAGCCGTTTTTCCTCCTCATGGGCGGGTTTCTTGCGATTTTTGGGCTGGTGGCGTGGCGCGGGAAGCCCTTCCGGGCTGAACTGCTTGTTCCTCACGTCCTGGGCGGGCAAAGGATACTCGGCCAGGCATTGCCTGGCCAGGTAGATTTTCAAGCAGTCGCCGTACTGCAACACCCTGAGATCGTCGCGCCGAGTTCCGGGCACCCAGTAGTAATTGCCCTCGAAGGCGATATAGCCGTACTCGTCGGTGCCCCGGTCATGTATCAGGTAAGGCGGGGGCAGATGGGCCTCAAGCCGGTTGAGGAAACCCATCTCGTATTCGAAGGCTTTGGCGGGAATCAAGCCCGCTTTGCCTTGGGGACGGTTGTCCATGCGCACGGTTGCCCACTCCAAAGCCTGTTGATTGAGGTCTTCAATGCTCAGGAAGCTGCGTCCGGGGAAAAAGTTTGTTTCCACCGTGTAAAAGCTGCGTTCTTCCCCGGCTTTTCGGTTACAATGGTTTATTTCATGGCAGCGGAACTCAAAGCCGTACTGCTTGCCAAAGGCTTCCATCTCCGGAGCGATCACCGCCGCAGAACCCGTGCCCCGCAACCGGGCCAGGTTGGTGTTGTCGATGATGCAAATCCTGGCGGCATATCCCCAGAAAGCCAGAGCTTGGTGAAAAAAGCATTTCATCTGGAAACGGTTGAAAGCGCGGTAGAACTTCAGATACCGTTTTTTGGAGTAACGCATATAGATGAGGCTGGCGATGATTTTGACACGCTGATCGCCCAGCTTGACCTGATAGACGCTGGTGTCGTGCTGCATTTCCACTCCCGGCTGGTCGGGCACCCGGTCGCATCGCACCTTTTGCTCCTTGCTGATGCCCTGTTCGCGCAGCATCCGTGTCAGGGTGGAATACTTCACCGCCACGCCCTCTTCTTCGATGAGTTTTTCATACACCCGCTCAATGCGGCCTTCGCATTGCGCATAGAGACGCCGGAGCAGTTCCGGGTCGATCTGCTGTTTGTCGGCTCGGACTTTATGCGGCGTCACTCCCTCTTGGGCGATGATCATCCGCACGGTGTTGCGGCTCACGCCCAGCCGGCGGGCGATCTCGCGGGCGCCCATCCCCTCCTGGTGAAGCAGGAATATCGCCTTACGCTTGTCCGTTTCGATCATGGAGTTTCCTCAGGGTTTGATAAAACGCTCTCGCCCGGCTTAAAATCCCCCCCGTCAGCAGATGGGACTGCGCGTGAAAGGCCCGGTTCTGGAGTTGAGGGTCCAGGCTTTTGCCCATCACCCGCTGCATGTACTTCTGCGTGATCTGCAGATCGTTGAGCATCGCCCGCTCAAAGTCGCTGCACCCATCCGGATCGGCCGATGCCCTCTTGACCCGCTCCAGGGGTAGTGCCAAATTGCCATTGAGGATCTCCTGCCGAAAGGAGTCAGGCCCCCGAAAGAAGCCGTGAGACAACTGTTCAATCTCCCGCACGCTCAGATTTTTGCCGCTGACCGCCAGCACAAATTGCTCGATCTGCTCCCGTTTGACTCCGTTCATGCGCATGAGCTGGCGTAAAACATACATATAGGAGTAAACCGGAAAGGCCCCCTTGAAGAGTTCGCGCCGCACCGCTTCACTCATCTCGGCGATGATCCCCAGCCGCATGCTCACCCAGGACTTGCTCACGCCCAACTCGGTGGCGATCTCCGCCACGCTCATATGCCGCGCGTTCTTGAGTTCATCGACAAATCCGGCCTGCTCGAGAATGCCCAGCGTCCGGTGATTGGAAGTCCTCAACAGGCACAGCATGCCCGTCGCTTCTTCGGGCCCCAGCGACACATAGGGCACAATCCGGATTTGGAGCTTGATCGCGCATCGATAGCGCTTGAACCCGTTAAGCAGGATGCTGCCTGCGGGGGCATCCACCCCTTCCAGCGGTTCTTCAATACCCCGTTGGGCAATCGAACCCAATAACCGTGATTCCACCGACGCCTGTCTCATCCGGTGGCCTTCATAGCGCAGATCCAACTGCGAAATTTCCACTTCCCGCGACATGTTCAGCCTTTATGGAGGGTTTGCATTCAACCGCCTCAACATATAATCGATTTTCCCGTGCCGACCGAGGCTGTGTTGTCTCATTTTTTTCGCCAGCATCGACAGAATCTCCTCCCGGCTCACCCACCGATCCTCAATCAGGCTGACGACCATGCGCACGTGCTCCACTATCGGCGCGTTCCATCCATTCGTGGAAACCTGAGGCTCCGGCACAATGTCAGTCGCTGTATTGGGCGGTTCCTCCTCCCGGGCCGGGCAGCAGCGGCGCTTGTTGTTGAGGGCGCTCTTCTTTTTCCTTCCAATGGGGGCGCGATAGTAATCGGCACTACGCCGGGTGGATTCCTGCTTGCGATGGGCTTCCTGGCAGCCAAAGGGACAGCCCAGGTCATGCCGTCCGCCATTGCATGGATGAGTGAGAAAAAAGATACGGCAATGCCGGCATCGGGCCCGGCACTTTCGCAACTGAGGTTTGGCCCGCACAACCGATCGTAGCAGCAAATAATACTCCAGCACCAAGGCGGCCACCGCGCCCTCTCGATACCACCCGGCCCGAAATTTAAATTGCTCCTGTATCGCTATTGCAAAAAACCAAAACTTTCGCTTATAATACTCAGGTAGTGTTTGATGTCCTCGTCTTACTCCATCGACATGAGTGTGTCCAGGGATGAGACGAGGATTTTTCCTGCCTGATGCCGGACTCCTCGACCCATACTCGATGCGTCAACCTCCCACTTGGAATGAAGAATCTCGTCTCCCACCGCATGCTGCTGGCCCAATTTATCTGAGCAGGCCTGGGTCAATTTATCTGAGCGCTATAGTTTACATCGACCATTGACGATCCTGTCCCGGCCCCCGGTCCTTACGGGCCTGTATCGACCGGGCTTCCACACGCTAAGCCGCCAGTCAATACTATCGCTCCCATGGTATGTCAGATCAGCAGCGAAGTCGTCCCGGGTGAACAGGACATGTCCATGGCATGGTCTGCCTGGGTGATCTGGATCAGGATTTGTGATCCCCCGGAAGGGGCGGTCCGATGTTCGGTGGTCAAGGCACGGTGGCCTCCTTTACGGTACATGTAGAGGGTTTGTATTCGCCCCCAGGCGTGAGGATCACTGAAGCCGCGCCAGTGTCTGGGCCTGGGCGTTAGGTGGTTAGTCCTTACGGCGTGTTATACCACCCGACACGATGTCCCCGGTTCCGGTCGCTGTGTCCTGAGGGGGCCTAACTGGTCAAGAGACGACAACCAGAAGTCCAATTCCAGGATCAAGTCTTGACCTTAGGCCCATGTTTCGGTCGTGGGGGGCGTGGCTCCACACCACGAAGTTGACTTCCCGGTCATGGTTAAGCCGCATGCAGCCGGTCGGTATGCACGGGCCAAAAACGTAAAGAGTAAAAACGAACATGCCTTCAATCCTCAAAAGGTATCGCCATTGGTAGTTGGTGCGGCTTGATCCGCTTATTTGGGGTTCGAAACGCATATTTAAAATATATTTTGTCAACATTTTGAGGCCTAAGCACAGCGTAAAAAGCAAAGCAGGACTTAAAGATGACCTGATTTGTGCGCCTTATTTTCAAGCGATTCCCCTGGTTATTGACTTAAGTCGTTGTAAATCAAGGTTGCATTGTCAGGCATGGAGCCGACCTGTTTCGAGCCGTCAAGACTTAAGCTCGGGCGCTTTAATCGAATAACCCGATGTTTTAGTGATGTTTGATATTTCCTCCGGCAGGTCTGCCTGGACATCCAGTTCTATGTAGAGTGGCACCCGATTGGATGCCGGTGGAAATTGAAAGTCCGCCTTACATTATGCAGGTTATAACGAAAAACATTTTGCCGCGCCTCTACGTCTTGGACGCCATGTCTGCATGGGCTTCTTTCAATCCGATCAATGTGTGGGCGCGGCATTTTACGCTTCATTGGTTATGTCAGATATTTGTTTAAACTCTACTGATTTCCAGGATGCGCTCCTGGCGTGTATAATTGCCCACCCGGACAAGTTCATGCTCAGCGCCGGAACCTTAAACTCCGCCTACTTCTCCGGCATTCCGCGCATCGCCACCGCCAGAGCGATGTTCGACTACTGGCGCAAAACCAGCATGTTCCCATCACCGGAAATTCTGGAGCAGATCGTTTACGACGCAATAACACGCTCCGTGGAACGTGATTCAGACCGTAACGCGGAGTCTAAAGAGGTGGACAACATCGCGGCTTACGCCAAGAGACTCCTCACTATTGACACCCGGCACGTTGATGTAATTGCCTCTAAGGTCGTGGAGTTCGCTCGGGAACGCGCCCTTTTTATCGCTATCCAGAAGTCGCTCGAATTCCACGCCGCTAAAAAGACTCCGCCCAGCGGTTGGACAGCCATGTTCGAGGATGCTCTCAAGATCGGCCTCAATTTGGAAGACCGTGGATACATCATTAAAGGCGGCGATGGCGGCGACATAAATCTCATATTGGACAAAGTGAGCAAGCACGGCTACGGCACACCGACCGGCTACGCGGAGCTGGACAGGCTCTGGCCTTTTGGATGGGGGCCTGGATGGCTGATATCCATTCTGGCTCCCCCCAAGAGATTGAAAACTTGCTTCGTAATAAACCTGGCCATGCACATAATCGAGAATTCGAACTCGCCTGTATTCTACTATCCCTGCGAAATCAGCCAGGAGTTAGCGGCCATACGCTGCCTCTGTAACCTGACCGGCCTTAATAACGAGGCGGTACACCTGCACAAAGAAGCCTTTCGTGAAGAGGCTAAAGCAAAAGCCAACGAGCTTCTGCTCTCCCCGCTGCTAATCAAGGGATTCCCTTCGCGCACCGCCACCATATCCGGCGACAT
>CAIMMA010000034.1 GCA_903842475.1 uncultured bacterium | reverse complement strand
TCCGGAACGGCACTCAATACCGATGAGATCATGGAAATCCGTATGCGCTCCGGCCTGCCGCGCGCCAATGCGGTCAAGCATGTCCATGATAAGCACGGCGTCAACACGCTTGGCTGTGTTTGCGCCATCGACCGGGCGACGCTGACCAGTCTCATGAATTACTGGGTACCGGATGTTCAGGTCGCCGGTTTGAGTGAGCTTGTCGGCAACGCATTGGTGATCGAAGGTGAGCAACGACAAGAACTGACCGAAGGGCTCAGGACCTTGGTTTAATTTACCGGCAGGAATTGGAGGAATAGCAATGTATGACAGTGGTAAAATAATTCCGGGACTGATCATTTTCGTCCTGTTTATCACGATACCCATCTGGTACAACCGCGGCAACACCGCGTCCGTGCCAAAACCGGTTTTACCGAAAGACGCCAAGATGTGTGTTCTGCCGGCAGCGGAAATTCGCGCCGAGCATATGAAGTTGCTGAACACTTGGCGCGATGACGTCTTGCGGACTGGGGATCGTGGTACTTTTGAGTTGGAAGGCAAAAAATACCAAAAAAGTCTGATGCTGACCTGTATGAAGTGCCACACAAGCAAAAAGCAGTTCTGTGACACTTGCCACACGTATGCATCGGTTAAACCATATTGCTGGGATTGCCATATAGCTCCTGTTGAGTGAACGGCTAAGGAGGAGATATAAAGATGGACAAGAATAGAAGGAATTTCCTCAAGGTGGCCGGTATTTCAACACTGGCTGGCCTTGGTGGCACCGCTGTCGTTGATCGGTTGGTCGGCGGGGCAAGCATAGCACAAGCCGTCGCGGCCACCGGTCACGGGACCGAACCGTCCTCCCAAGAGGCTGGCGGGCATGGCGCTCAACAGCCGGCGAGCGGTAATCGCTACGGCATGATCATTGACATCAAAAAATTCCAGCAGGATCCCAGTCTGGGGGAGAAGGCGGTCAGCGCCTGTCATGCGGTCCATAACGTACCCCAGTTCCCGGACAAGAAAGACGAGATCAAATGGATCTGGATGACCAATTTTGAGAACGCCTTTCCGACCAACACCAACCCTTATCTGGACGAGGCCACCGCCAAACACCAGATGCCCATTCTCTGCAACCATTGCGAGAATCCGCCCTGCGTCCGGGCCTGTCCCACCAAGGCGACCTTTAAGAATAAAGACGGCATCGTCATGATGGATTACCATCGCTGCATCGGTTGCCGCTTCTGCATGGCCGCCTGCCCTTACGGGAGCCGAAGTTTCAACTGGCGCGATCCCGAGGCCTTTGTCAAAAATACCAACCAGATCTATCCACGGCGAACGCGGGGTGTAGTCGAGAAATGCAACTTCTGCGACGAACGCGTCGGAGCCGGTAAACAGCCTGCCTGTGTCGAGGCTTGCGCAGAGAGCAAGGCCATTGTTTTTGGGAATCTCAACGATCCTAATTCCGAGATCAGAAAAATGCTGAAAGAAAATCATACAATTCAGCGTAACCCTGCTCTCGGCACCATTCCTTCAGTCTTTTATATTGTATGAGGCCGCCATGTTTGAAAAAGCATTAAAAGGAAACAATTATTACTGGATGTGGCTGGCCTTTCTCGGCTTTTTTATTGCCATAGCAGCTGTCTGTTACCTCAGGCAATATTTTTATGGACTGGGTCTCACCGGAATGAGCCGTGATGTATCCTGGGGACTCTATATTTCCCAGTTTACCTTCCTGGTCGGCGTTGCCGCTGGAGGGGTCATGCTGGTCCTGCCGTATTATATTCATGATTACAAGGCATTCGGTCGCATCACCATCTTGGGTGAATTCCTAGCGATATCCGCCCTGCTCATGTGTCTGATGTTCATCATGGCCGACCTCGGCCAGCCCCTGCGGGGCCTCAACGTCATGCTTTACCCCACCCCCGGTTCCATGCTGTTCTGGGATATGTGCGTCCTCTGGGGGTATCTGATTCTTAACGCACTCTGTGGCTGGGTGATCCTGACCGCTGAACGTAAGGGCGTGCATCCGCCGAAATGGATCTACTTCTTCGTGTATCTCTCCATTCCCTTTGCCTTCTCGATCCACACGGTCACCGCCATGCTCTATTGCGGTCTTCCTGGGCGCCACTTCTGGCTGTCCGCCATCATCGCGCCCCGCTTCCTCGCTTCAGCCTTTGCCGCCGGGCCGGCCTTGATCGTAGTTATTGCCCTGATTCTTAAGCGAGTTGCTAATTTCGATGCCGGCAAGGAAGCGCTCAACAAAATGGTGACTATCATCATTTATGCGGCCCTCGCCAACATGTTCTTCGTAGGGCTGGAGTTTTTTGTCGGTTTTTACTCGAACATTCCCGGCCACATGCACACCTTGCAGTACCTGTTTTTCGGCCTTGAGCATCATGGCCATGTGTATAATAACCTGGTACCGTTCATGTGGGGCTTTGTTGCCCTGTTCCTGGTGGGAATTTCTCTGCTTGTCCATCCGTACACCAGAAAACAAAGTGATCTCTGGCTCGGTATTGGTTGCGCTTCTATCTTCTTCGCCTTTTGGCTGGATAAAGGCATCGGTTTTGTGCTCGGCGGTTTCGTTCCGACTCCCACCGAAGAAATCGTTGAATATTACCCTACATTTAACGAATTATTTATCACCATCGGCATCTGGGCGACCGGATTTTTCATTCTGACAGTCTTGTACAAAATTGCCATTGGGGTAGAACACGAAATGGAGGCATGATGACCTCATGCCTTTAAAAAAACCCCCGAGTAATCGGGGGTTTTTTTTTGTCTTCGAGTCAGTAACGGTCCGCAAAGCCGTTGGCTTGAAAGATTGGAGCCGCTCAAGGCAGCAGCTGATACCGATCCACTAAGGGACTGTCAATAAATAACATGACCATCTTATTTTTTGACAGCCCTAACCACCATCGGTGGTCAAGATGTGGGCTAGAATCGGGCTGAATCGTTGCGAATTCAAATTGACCGACTTTCAATCAAGTCGTATCAGTTCGACCCATCCCAAGCAAAACGAGATGCCGGTAACTGGCAAAATTTTTCTTTGAGCATTTCGGAAGTACTCTACCTGCATTCACCAAGGCGGCTACGCCTCAGGCTCGCATGTTTTCCGGCGATGAGCGACCATGAGTTATCCGGGGCTCAGACGATTGGCGGCTCTTGATCATGCTGAAACCGTCAAACTGTTGCTGTCCCCCGGCAAGGCCGGGGGGTAGCCCAAGGTAGATTACATTCCGCTGACAGAAAGATATAGTTTCCAAAGGTGTTCGATCTGTTGGTGAAAGAGGAGATAGGTCATGGCGCCAAAGGCGAGAAAAGGGCCGTAGGGAATCCTGGTCTGTCCTTTTTTTCCTTGGTGGAACATGGCGACAATTCCGACCAGACTGCCGACCAATGAGCTGGAGAACACCACATACACGAGACTCTGCCAACCGAGGAAAGCGCCGATCATTGCCAGCAGCTTAATATCCCCCCCTCCCATTCCCTCCCGTTTGGTCACCGCGTAATAGCCATAGGCCACTGCATACAGCACCCCGCCCCCGAACAGAACCCCGAGCGCCGATTGTTGCCAGGTAACCAATCCATTAAGAAAAGAACCGGCAAAACCGATGAGGATGCCGGGCAGACTGATGCTGTCAGGAATTATTTGATGCTGGATATCGATAAATATGATAACCAGCAGGGCAGCAAAAAATACGAAATAGAAGAAAAATTCGAAGGTGAACGCCAACCTGTGGTATAAAATTGCGGTCAGCACGGCCATCGAGAGTTCTACCAGCGGGTATTGCATTGAGATATGCACCTTGCAGGACCGGCACCGACCGCGAAGCACCAGATAACTGAGGATAGGGATATTCTCATACCAGTTGAGCGGCGCCAGGCATTGCGGGCAATGCGAACCGGGAAAGACGATGGAAGCATCGTCTTTGGGTAAGCGCAGAATGACCACGTTGAGAAATGAGCCCACCACGGCACCAAAAAGAGTCGCCAAAAGTATCATTGCTGGTTCCATTGCGTATATCAGATCCTAATGTTTATAACTAACTACTTTTTATCCTCTTTAATTCTTTGTATCTTTTTATATGGCTGAGTACCAGGAAAATTCAATTGTCGAGTCCAATGAACGGTTGGCCGAGGGGTTGTACCGCCTAACCCTCCAGGCACCCCGCATTGCCGCTGCCGCGCATCCAGGGCAATTTATCATGGCGGCCTGCGGGCATTCTCTTGATCCCCTGCTGCGTCGACCGTTGTCGCTGCACCAGGTGACAGCCTCCGGCACCATTCGACTGCTCTTCAAGGTGATTGGACGCGGGACCCAACTGTTATCCGAGCTCCAGCGAGGCCAGAGCGTCAGTCTTATTGGCCCGCTTGGCCGAGGGTTTCGGCTACCGCCAGCAGGGCCGATTTGTCTCGTTGGCGGGGGGATCGGCATCGCCCCATTGTCTTTTCTCGCCAACACATGGTTGCAGCAACCACGGCCGGTCGACTCATGCGTTGTCCTGCTCGGTGCCAGAACCGGTGCAGAGCTGCGCCTGTTGGCAACCGAGTTCAAGGACCTTGGCTGTCAGGTCCATACCGCCACCGATGACGGCAGCCTTGGTCACCACGGCCTGGTCAGCGATCTCCTGCCCCCGTTCCTGGCTACCCTTAAAAAAGTGCACACCTGTGGCCCGAAGCCCATGATGGCTGCGATAGCCGGACTCTGCCGTGAGGCGGCGATTCCCTGCGAGACCTCACTCGAGGCCCATATGGCCTGCGGACTTGGAGCCTGCCTCGGTTGTGCCATACCTGATCGTAATGGTCACTACCAGCATGTCTGTAAACATGGCCCGGTTTTCAACGCCGAAGAGGTTGTATGGAACCGCTGAAATCTCCCCTTGACCTGAATCTACAGGTAGCCATTGGCCCCTTGCAGCTGGCTAACCCGATTATGACCGCCTCCGGTACCTTCGGTTACGGAGCCGAATTTGCCGACCTCGTCGACCTCGACCGCCTTGGGGCCATGGTGGTCAAGGGTATTTCCATTGAACCACGCGCTGGCAACCCGCCGCCCCGTATTGTTGAGACCTCCTGTGGGATGCTCAATGCCATTGGTCTCGAAAATGTCGGCCTCAAACGGTTTATAACCCAAAAGATGCCTTTTCTCCGAACCTTTCGGAGTCGTATTGTGGTCAACATACTCGGCGACTCCATAGAGGAATACGCTGTTCTTGCCCAGGAATTATCCGGGGTTGAGGGCATCGACGCCCTGGAAATCAACATCTCCTGCCCTAATGTCAAAAAGGGTGGGGTTGCCTTCGGCACGGTACCGGAAATGGCGGCAGCCGTGACGGCCGCCGTGAAAAACGCCACCCATTTGCCGGTTATCGTCAAACTATCACCCAACGTCACCGATATTGTGGCCATGGCCAAAGCCGTCGAACAAAGCGGAGCCGATGCGGTCTCGCTGATTAATACCCTGATCGGCATGGCCATTGATGCCCAAACACGACGGCCCCGATTGGCCAACATTATCGGTGGCCTTTCCGGCCCTGCGATCAAGCCGGTGGCACTGCGCATGGTCTGGCAGGTGGCCTCGGCGGTTGCCATCCCGGTAATCGGCATCGGCGGGATCGGCACCGCCGAAGACGCCATCGAATTCCTCCTGGCTGGCGCCACCGCGGTCCAGATTGGAACGGCCAACTTCTACAATCCAAGCGCCACCGGCCAGATCCTGGCAGGAATCGAGCACTATCTGCGCCAACAGGGAGAAACCTCCGTCCGGGCCATTATCGGTTCGCTTCGATTGGGTGCCTAGCATGCCGCCTTCAACTGGTTTGATCTGCGTTTCGGTAACCGCAAACGATGGCCAAGGCATCCTGGACACCGTGTCACCCGTGCTCTCTCTGGTTGATGTGGTTGAAATTCGGCTCGACACCATGCTGGACCCCAGCATGGACGGCTGGATCGCCTCCATTCCTAAACCGGTGCTGGTGACCAATCGGCCAACGTGGGAAGGCGGCCAGTGTACCGCAAACGAACACGACCGCATTGCCCTGCTGGGTGCGGCCTTGCGCGCCGGGGCCCAATATGTCGACCTTGAATTGAAAACCGCCCCTGACCTGCGGATACAGGTGCAAAACCTGGCCCGCGAGCAAGGCGCCAAGGTCATCCTTTCCAACCATGATTTTCAGTCCACCCCGCCCCTTGATCGTCTGCGGACGACACTCCAGGAAATGATCGCCTGCGGCGCCGATATCGGCAAGATCGTCACCACCGCCACCTGCCCTGCGGAAACACTGCGCATCCTCTCGCTGCAGCAGGAGGCCATGGCCGCCGATTTTCCTTTGAGCGCCTTTGCCATGGGCGCCGCCGGAACCATCAGCCGTCTGGCAACCCTCTACCTTGGGGGTTGCATGACCTACGCAGCCATCACCGCCCAGCAGGCCACGGCCCCCGGACAATTATCCGTCCACGACCTGCACGCCCTGAAAACAATTTTGGAGCAGCCCAAATGATCAATGGCCGCACCCAGTTATTCGGTATTATCGGCAATCCGGTCGAACATTCCTTAAGTCCGGCCATGCACAATGCCGCCTTTGCCGCCCTGGGGATCAACGGCGTCTACATCCCCATGCGGTCGATCGATCTGCGAGAGGGATTCAGCGGGCTGCGCGCCCTCGGCTTTATCGGGGTTTCGGTGACTGTGCCGCACAAAGTGGCGGTTATTTCCTTGCTCGACGAGATCGATCCGGTCGCCCGAAAAATCGGCGCGGTCAACACTTTATTGTTTCAGAAGCAACCAGAAGGCCGACCGCTTTGCAAGGGGTTCAACACCGACTGGCTGGGCTCGAACCAGGCCCTGGCCGAAGAGCTCGAGCCCAAGGGGCATACGGTGCTGATCATCGGCGCAGGGGGGGCCGCCCGGGCCGTGGGGTTCGGACTGATCGAGGCCGGAGCCCGGATTCTGCTCACCAACCGCACCGAATCCAAGGGCCGGGAACTGGCCAGCCAGCTTGGCTGCCCCTTTATACCCACCGCCGACCTGCCCACCATTCAGGCCGACGCGCTGATCAACACCACCTCGGTCGGCATGGCCCCCCTGGATCAGGCCCTGCCGATCAGCCCGGAACTCCTGGCCAATTTTCCGGTGGTCATGGATATCGTCTATGCCCCGCTGGCTACCCGCCTGCTGCAGGAAGCGGCCGCCCGCGGTTGCCGAACCATCGACGGTTTGAAAATGCTCCAGTACCAGGGCGCCGCCCAATTCAAATTGTGGACCGGCAAGGACGCACCCGGCGCCGTGATGCGCAACGCCCTGCTGGCTGAACTGGGCGGCCGTTAAACCCGAACGCCCTCCCCTCTTGTCCTCACACGGTAAGTACCCGCCATGATACCTATTACACCTGTCCCGACCATCGACGCAACCATCACGGTTCCCGGGTCAAAAAGCCTGACCCAACGCGCCCTGATCGCCGCCGCCCTGGCTGAAGGCCCATCCCGGCTCCTTGGGCCGCTTGCCAGCGAGGACACCCGCTTTACCATGGACGCCCTGCGGGCCATGGGGGTCATCTGCAACGATGACGATCCCGATTGCTGGCTGGTGCATGGCACCGGCGGCGTGATCCGCGAACCAGCCGGCGATATTTTTCTCGGCAACAATGGGACAGCGACCCGGTTTCTCACCTCAGTGGCGGCCCTTGGCCAGGGACGATTTCATATTACCGGCAGCGAACGAATGGCCCAGCGGCCGATCCTGCCACTGATGGAAGCCCTGCGCGGCTGGGGGGTTGCGATCGACAGCGACGCGCATAACGGCTGTCCGCCGCTTACCCTGGCGGCGCAAGGCCTGCGCGGCGGCCGAACCGTGCTGCCGGAAGGTAAATCCAGCCAGTACCTGAGCTCCCTGCTTCTGGTTGCCCCCTACGCCAAAACGTTAGCGGAGCTTGAGGTTCAGGGGGAAATCCTTTCCCGGCCCTATGTGGAAATGACGCTTGCGGTGATGGCCGATTTCGGCATCCGCGTGGAAGCCACCCCTTCTTTGCATGGGTTCCGAATCCCGCAGGGCCAGTATCAGGGCAGAACCTATGCCATTGAAGGCGATGCCTCGGGTGCCTCGTATTTCTGGGCGGCAGCGGCCGTGACCGGCGGTCGGGTAACCGTGGCCAATGTACCGATTCCGTCGCTGCAGGGCGACGCCAATCTGCTCCCCTACCTGGCTCGCATGGGTTGCCGGATCGACCGGACCGGCGCCGGCATCACCGTCACCGGCGCCGACCAGCTGGAAGGGATCGAGGTGGATATGGGCGACATGCCGGATGTAGCCCCGACCCTGGCGGTGGTCGCGGCCTTTGCAGAAGGGACCACCGTGATCAACAACATCGCCCATCTGCGAATCAAGGAATGCGACCGGCTCTCCGCGGTGGTCAATGAATTGCGCAAGCTGGGGGCGGAGGTCGAGGAAGAGGAGGCCCGGATGATCATCCATGGTAAAAACGGCGGCAGCAATCTCCACGGCGCCACTATCACCACCTACGATGATCACCGCATGGCCATGGCCTTTGCGGTGGCCGGACTGCGCATCCCCGGCGTCCAGATCACCGGCGAGAACTGCGTGGTCAAATCCTTTCCGGACTTTTGGGAGCGCTTCCGGCTGCTGGCCTGATGGTGGCCGGTCGTTGACCAGACCACGGGTTTCCGCTCCCCCGGCTCCTGCTGCTCCATTCTTTTCGTAACCCCAGCCAAGGAATCCAGCCATGCTCGACCAGTATTATAAAGCCGCTACCCAACGCGCCGCACTCCAGGTGCCGCCTTTACCGCTAACCGAGGAGCAAACCAGAGACGTGACCCTGGCGCTGACCGCGGGCAGTACGGAAGCGGCCGAACTCCTAACCCTGCTTGGCGAACGGGTGGAACCAGGAGTGAGTAAGGCTGCGGCCATCAAGGCGAATTGGTTGGAACAGGTGGCCATGGGGCGGGTCGCGGTCGACCGATTCCCGCCGGCAGCGGCCATCCGCATGCTGGGGCAGATGGGGGGCGGGTATAATGCAGCGGTCCTGCTCCGTCTGTTGCGGATCGAACCACTGGCGGCGATGACCGCCGAGGCCCTTAAAGGGCTGACCAAGGTCTACGAGGGCTTTGACGAGGTGGTTGCCCTGGCCAGCCAGAGTGAAGCCGCGCAAAATGTGCTGGCCTCGTGGGCCGCCGGAGAGTGGTTCACCCGCAGTCCGGAAGTGCCCGAACAGATGCGCTGTACCGTGTACAAGGTCGAAGGCGAGATTAATACCGATGATTTTTCCCCGGGCAATCAAGCCCAATCCCGGGCCGACATCCCCCTGCACGCCACTTTTTTTGGAAAGACCCGCTTTCCCGATGGCATCCGGGCCATCGCCGAATTTCGCAACCAGCACCAGACCGTGGCCTTTGCCGGCGATGTGGTCGGGACCGGTTCGTCACGCAAATCCGCTATCAATTCGGTAAGCTGGCATCTGGGCGACGATATTCCTCACCTCCCCAACAAGCGAAGCGGCGGCCTGGTGCTCGGCACCACCATTGCCCCCATTTTCTACGCCACCGCCCGCGATGCCGGGGTTCTGGCGATTCAATGCGACGTCACCGGGTTGCAGACCGGTGATCAATTGGTGCTTGACCTGCGTCAGTGGACCCTGCACCGACAGGATGGGACCCCAATTCCCATGGAGGCCGCGCCGCTCAGTTTGCTCGATGAGTATCGCGCCGGCGGCCGCCTTAATCTGATTATCGGCCGCAACCTCACCCGCTCGGCCTGCAAGGCTTTGGGCCGACCGATGCCCGACCTCTTCAAAGAGGTTGAAAATCCGCTACCCAAAAGCGGCCAGCCCTACACCCTGGCCCAGAAAATGATTGGTCGGGCTTGCGGGCTGGCCGGAGTGCTGCCGGGGATGGTCTGCGAACCGCGGATGTCCACGGTCGGCTCCCAGGACACCACCGGACCGATGACCATGCAGGAGATCGCCGAGCTGGCCTGCCTTCGCTTTAAAGCGGATTTATTCATGCAGTCGTTCTGCCATACCGCGGCCTACCCCAAGGCCTCGGACCTGGGCCGCTGGCAGACCATGACCGAAACCACCCTGGAATGCGGCGGGGTGGCCCTGAAACCCGGCGACGGGGTCATCCACCCCTGGCTCAACAAAATGCTGGTGCCCGACACCGTCGGCACCGGCGGCGACAGCCATACCCGTTTTCCGCTGGGCATTTCGTTTCCGGCCGGCTCGGGCCTGGTGGCCTTTGCCGCGGCCCTGGGCTTCATGCCTTTGGAAGTGCCGGAATCGGTGCTGGTCCGGTTCCATGGCAAACGCTTGCCCGGAATCACGGTCCGCGACATGGTCAATGCCATCCCCTATGCCGCCATCCGGCAAGGATTGCTGACCGTGGCCAAAAAAGGCAAAAAAAACGTGTTTGCCGGCACCATCCTGGAGATTGAAGGCATAGACGACCTCAGTGTGGCCGAGGCCTTTGAACTCAGCGATGCCTCGGCCGAACGGAGCGCGGCCGCCTGTACGGTTCGGCTGGCGGTGGAGGCGGTGATCGCCGAGGTCGGCCAGAACGCGGCCCTGCTCAGACAATTGCTCGCCGAGGGCTACGGTGATCGCGGCACCCTGGAACGGCGCATCGACGCCCTCGAACAGTGGCTGGCCCGACCCGAATTACTCCGCCGGGACGACCAGGCCAATTACAAGGCCGTTCTTGAGATCGATCTGGCCCAAATCACCGAACCGATCCTGGCCTGCCCCAACGATCCCGATGATGTCCGTCTGTTGAGCGAGGTGGCCGGGACCCCCATCGACGAGGCCTTTATCGGCAGTTGCATGACCCACCTCAGCCATCTGCAGAGTGCCGCCCGCCTGTTCAAGGATGCGCCCTATGCCGTCAGCCGGTTGTGGATTACCCCGGCAACTCGCATGGATCGGCAAGCGATTGCGCAAGAGGGGGGCCTGAACCTCTTTGCCCAGGTCGGCGCACGGGTGGAGATCCCCGGCTGCAGCCTCTGCATGGGCAATCAGGCCCGGGTCAGGCCGGGGGCCACCGTGATGTCGACCTCAACCCGCAACTTCGACAATCGCCTCGGCGATGGCGCACGGGTGTTCCTGGGCTCGACCGAGGTGACGGCGATCAGCGCCCTGGCAGGCAAACTGCCCACCGCAGCCGAATACTTCGCCTTTCTTGCCCAAAAAAAGGAAACATCTGCCGCCTGAACCGGTAAGTACCGGATCGACGGGACCGCACCCACCGTACCAGGCGCTTTCTTGATCAATGGACCGTAAGAATTACAATCCGATACATTATCGTCTAATTATCCGCAAGCAGTTCTCTGCTTTGATTGCTGCCTATATCCGGAACATGCGCCTGTCGCAGGAGTGCTGCAATACGGTTCAATGGTTGTCATGAGTTCGGGGGCCATGATACTGAGTCCCCCTTGAACCCACGACCATTCGATATCCTGTTTCCCTAACTCTGCCACCCCAACGCCACAGATCCCCCCCCACGAACTCAGATTTACGTCCCCCGAATTCATGACTCATCGGAACTGAAAGCCTCCTCGGTACATTTCGGCTTTTTACGGGACCATCAAATTTGCTCTGGAGGCAGCTGTATCAAGCAGGATTTAGTTGCTGATGCTCGTGCGCATCCTGAAAACGGCCTGTATTCTGCAATAAAGAAAATCAGCAGCAAATTGCCCCCTCCATAACGGCAAGGAGCCCAGGGCCAGGCGTCCCGCTTTTCCTGGCGTCCTCGGGCTGTTGCCGGAAAACGCGACCGAGCGGTCCCGCTCCGTTTCCTCCGGACTGATTATGGAATATTCGGATTTTATCCGGAAATCCTGGAAGCGCCGCCGAGTTTACCAATGCATCGGAGACCGCTGAACCATGCATCATGCCCAGATGCTCCCCCAAAGAACTTCGCTCGGCTTTGCCAACACCAGCCGTCTGCTTCTGGCGACTCTCGTTCTTCG
>CAIMMA010000033.1 GCA_903842475.1 uncultured bacterium | reverse complement strand
TGCAAATAACCAATAACCAACCACCAAAAACTAAAAACCAGCACCACCACCAAACCACCTTCAAACCTTCAAACCTTCAAACTTTCAAACTTTCAAACCAATGGTGCGTTAAACCCTGTCAGGGTTTGCAACCCAGACAGGGTTGGCCAGCGGGTGAGTTCAATCAGATCACCTCACAATCCAGCCCCAGCCCTGCGAAGAAAAGCCGCGCTTCTTCAGCCACCGCTGGGCTCATGGGTTCCAGTGCGGCAAGGCTGTTGCTAAGCCCATGTTCGCCGTATTTATCGCTGCCAAGGGTGTGGTATGGCTCGAGGACGATGTGTTTCAGCTTGTTCGATTGCATGACTGCGGCGATGGCACTTAGGTTCGACTGGGTGTTGGTGATGCCCGGTACAAGGGGAAAGCGGATCACGATGTTGGCCCCTTCCCTTGTCAGGAATTCCAGGTTATCGAGGATGGGCTGCACGGGCTTTCCGGTATATTCGTAGTGTTCTTCCGGGTCGATGAGCTTCAGATCGAAGAGAAACAGGTCGGTGAAGGGCATTGCCCTGCGGAGATCGTTCCTCCCGGCCCATCCGCAGGTCTCGATGGCGGTGTGGATGCCGAGTGCCTTGCACGATTGCAGCATCGCTATCAGAAATTCCGCCTGTGCAAAGGGCTCCCCGCCGGAGAAGGTCACGCCTCCACCGGAATTCCGGTAGAAATCGATATCGGCAGCAACCTTCCGCGTAAGCTCCTCTACAGTATACTCCCTGCCCGAGAGGCTTACAGCATCTGCCATGCAATGGTCGATGCAGGGCTTTGTTTCGCAGGAATAACAATGGGTGAAGCTGCGTTTGATGATGCCGTTCTCTGAAGTCACTGATCCGTAAGGACAGAAAGGGGCACACTCCAAACAAGCCTTACAACGGTAAGGGATATAGCGCAGCTGTGAGCGAAACTGCTGTGATTCGGGGTTACAGCACCATGCACAGCGCAGCGGACAGCCCTTGAAAAAGACCAGAGTCCGGATTCCCGGCCCGTCGTGGACCGCGTAATGCTGTATATTCAGGATGTTGCCGGTCATGGTAGCCCGGACTACAAATTGTGCTCTGTACGCCAGATCACCTGGTCCTGTAGTGCCTTGCTCATCTCCACCCAGTAGGCCGAAAACCCTGCCACACGCACCACCAGGTCGCGGTAGTTCTCAGGATGTTGCTGGGCATCCTTGAGCATATTCGAATCCACCACATTGAATTGCAGGTGGAATCCCGGTTTTTCGAAGTAGGTCTTGATGAGTGCCAGGAGGTTCTTGGAACCACTCTCGCCTTTCAGCGCCGAAGGATGGAACTTCAGGTTCAGCAAACCACCCCTGATCTGGGTATGGTCTACTTTCGATGATGATCGGATCACCGCGGTGGGCCCGCACACATCGCTGCCCGGAAACGGGGAGGTCACGCCGTCGGCCAGGGGTTCGCCTTTCAAACGCCCGTCGGGGAAGGCCCCGCAGACCTTGCCAAATGGCACTGGTGTCGAAATCGCAAGCATCGAAGGGTCGTAGGGTTTGCCCAGGTAGTTGTTCTGGCCCCGCACCCAGTTGCAGTAGTCGTCGAAAAGTGCAAGGAACATCGAATCTACATATTCTTCATCGTTGCCCCAGTGTGGCACGGCCAGCGCTTTCTTGCGCAAGGCCTCCTGCCCTTCCCAGTTGTTGTTTACCGCTTCAAAAAGCTCCCCAACACTGCAGACGCGGTCTTCAAAGCAAAGCTTCTTCACCACTGCAAGGCTGTTGGCCACATTCACCATGCCTGACGACAAGGTGGTAATGGAATTGTTCAGCAGCGCACCGCCGTCGTCCATGCATTTCCCGCTGCCAAGGCAGTCGCGCACGAACACCGAACAAAATACCAGCGGCACCGTATTCCTGTGAGCAATCATCACGTAATTCCAATATTGCTGCCAGTTGCGTACGGCCACCTTCATGATGTCGATATAATACTGCCGTACCTCCTCAAAACTGCTGAGGTCGCGGGCTACAAACATGCGGATGCCCGTTTCAGGATCCACACCCTTGTTGAGCACCAGGTCGATGATCTTACCATGGTTCACGAAGCCTGCCTGAACGATGCCATAGGCCATTCCCTGTAGCGTTGGTTCTGTACATCCCCCGATGGCGCTGTATTTCCGGAGGATCTCAATCGGGAGTCCGCTGGTTTTCTGCTCATGGGCGATATAGGTCGACTGGTTAAAAAAGGCGGGATAGCCTACGCCGGTCTTCACGCATTCGGCGGCTTTCATAAGGAAGTCCTCCGGGAGGTCATCGTTCCACCAAACCGAAAGGGTCGGCTGGGTCATCTGCATATTGATCTGTGCCTGGAGGATGGCCATCGAGACCTCGTTGGCGGCAGGTTTGCCGTCGGCGTCGATGCCACCAAGGATCAGGTTCTGGTAGAGGTTACCGTGGCCCAGTCCCTGCCAGCTGAGGCTGGCGATATATTCGATCTGGGTCATCTTCACGAAGAGTTCTTCGAAAAGAGGGACAGCCTTGTCGATGCTGATACCAGGGTCGTTATTGAAATAGGGATCAAGGACCATATCGAGCCTTCCCGGCGAATAGCCCAGGTGTGAGCCTTCGATGTGGCCGAGGAGATAGGTGAACCAGAAGGCCTGCACGGCTTCCCGGAAGTTGCGTGGCGGCTCCATCGGCACACGGCGGCATACTGCGGCCATCTCCTCCAGCTCCGCCTTGCGTAGCGGGTTGTTGCAGGAGGCAGCCATCCGTTCTGCCTCACGGGCGTAGTTCTCTGCGAAGGCGATGGCACCTTTCAGCACAATCACTGCGGCATTCCAGAAAAAGAGTTTGCTGCCATCGGCGATGGTTTCCGGGTTGAACGAAGCGATCTTCACCTCAGTTTCCCGGATAATCTGGTTGTATCCTTTCTGCAGCGCTGTTTCGAAGTCGAGGATCAGGCGGCCTTCCGGGCATGGCTCATGGGGAGCGGTATAGAGGCCGATTTTCCAGCCATCTTCAATGAAATCAGCATTTTTAAATTCCTTCCGCCAGATCCTGTCGCCCTGTTCCATGAAACAGCGGTGTTCCCAGTACTCGCAGATCTCCTTAAAGCGGTCGAAATCGTCCTTCGAGATGAGGAATTTCCCGGAAATCAGGCGCAGGCCTTTGGCTTCGGCCTCTTCGAGGGCACGTGCGATGCCGCCTCCCTTGCCCTGTTCGCTGTGTTTTGACTGTGCATCTTGTTCCTCCTTGCGCATCTCTCGCAGGAAAGGGCTGGCAGCATAGTTGGCATATGGAATGGCCCCACGGACAAAGCGGGTTTTGTTGCCCGCCAGCAGGTCGTTCTCGTGGATTACCGGCGTCATATGCGACAGCGCGTAGGCGTGGTCTGCAGCGCGGCGTTCCAGCACATCCATACCGTCGGTGAGGCGGTGCGAATCCGTCAGGTGGCTGATGTATTCGATATCCACCATGAGTGGTGCATCGAGGTAGCGGTTTTTAAAGAATGCCGTGCGTTCGGATGAAGGGGAGCGCCTGATTTCGCGCCCGGTAAAGGAGGAGTTTTGGGGTTCCATGGCGGGGTGGTTTTTGTATAAAGCAAATATAGGGAAATTGATGATGTGCCGCTGCTGGTTTTTGATGAAGTGG
>CAIMMA010000032.1 GCA_903842475.1 uncultured bacterium | reverse complement strand
CAGTCCTTGGAAACCATCGTTGAAGCGGCGTTGCTGCTTCGTGACCGAACTGACATCTGTTTTTTTCTCATTGGCGACGGAAGCCGCGCCGCCTGGATTCGCGAGCAAATCGAAAAGCATACTATTAAAAATATCATTATGCTGGGCAGTCACCCCTTGGAAAGCATGCCCAACTTTTTTGCAAAAGCCTCGGCATTGCTTGTAACCCTTAAAGAAGACTATATTTTCTCCCTCACCATCCCTAGTAAAGTTCAGGACTATCTCGCCGCGGGAAGGCCCATAATAGCCGCACTGAATGGCGAAGGAAGTCGGCTTATCCTCGAAGCAGGAGCAGGTCTTGCTTGTCCGGCAAGCGATGGCCCCGCCCTGGCCGAGGCGGTCACCCAACTCGCGGATATGCCCGAAGCCTCGCGTCAGGCCATGGGTGAAGCCGGACGACGTTACTGCGAATCTCATTTCGATCAACAGCGGCTGACCAACGAATTAATAGCCATTTTAAAAAATCTCAAATCAAATCCGAACGCACATTGACTGGCCTATGAAGATTTTGGTACTTGGAGTGACAGGAATGCTCGGCAATGCGATGTTCCGCGTTTTAGCGGCACAACCGGAGCACGAAGTTTTCGGCACGGCGCGTAGCGAGCAGGCAAGAGCGTATTTCAGCGCAGCCTTGGGAAAACGGCTCATAACGGGCATGGATGTTGAGCATCATGATTCCTTGGTCCGTGCCTATGCACTGGTCCAGCCCCAGGTGGTGGTCAATTGTATCGGTTTAGTCAAACAGCTGGCCGATGCCAATGATCCCCTGCAGGCCGTACCAGTCAACACCCTCTTGCCCCACCGGCTGGCCATGTTATGCCGGGCAACAGGCTCCCGCCTCATCCATGTGAGCACCGACTGTGTTTTTTCCGGTGCTCAAGGCGGATACCGGGAAACCGATTTCCCCGATGCCTACGATCTCTATGGCCGCAGTAAACTGCTGGGCGAAGTTGATTATCCCCATGCAGTCACCTTGCGAACCTCGATCATCGGCCATGAACTTTCCGGCCACCGAAGCCTGATCGGCTGGTTCCTGCAGCAGCAGGGTCAGGTCAAAGGGTTCAGGCGTGCTGTTTTTTCCGGATTGCCGACGGTGGAATTCTCCCGAATAGTGCGGGATTTCGTCTTAACGCAACCCGAACTCAGCGGTCTTTACCATGTGGCGGCGGAGCCTATCGATAAATATGCGCTGCTGCAATTAGTGGCGGCAATCTATGGCAAAGAAATAGCGTTCGTTCCCGACGACCAGTTGGTTATCGACCGTTCACTCAATGCCGACCGTTTTTACGAAGCCACCGGGTATAGAGCCCCTGCCTGGCCGGTATTGATAAAAAAAATGTATGAATTCCATTGAAAAGAGAGAGGAAAATGTTCGCAAATAAAACGTTGATGATCACGGGAGGCACGGGATCCTTTGGCAATGCCGTTCTCTCCCGTTTTTTGGAAACCGATGTGCGGGAAATTCGGATTTTCAGCCGAGATGAAAAAAAGCAGGAAGACATGCGCATCGCTTTCAATCACCCCAAATTGAAATTCTACATCGGGGATGTCCGCAGCAATGCCAGTATTTTCGAAGCGATGAACGGGGTCAATTACGTCTTTCACGCCGCTGCGCTCAAACAGGTGCCTTCATGCGAATTCTACCCGATGGAGGCCATCCGGACCAACGTCCTGGGTGCCGAAAATGTGATGAACGCGGCTATTGCTCGCAATGTGGAGCGAGTGGTGGTGTTGAGTACCGATAAAGCCGTGTATCCGATTAATGCGATGGGCATATCGAAAGCGATGATGGAAAAATTGATGGTCGCCAAGGCCCGTATGCGCTCAAACGGTGAAACCGTCCTTTGCGCGACTCGCTACGGCAATGTCATGGCTTCCCGTGGCTCGGTGATTCCACTCTTCGTCAGTCAAATTAAAGAGGGGAAACCGCTTACCATTACCGACCCTTCGATGACTCGCTTTTTAATGTCCTTAAAAGATTCGGTGGATTTGGTGCTTTACGCCTTTGCCCACGGTCATCAGGGCGATATCTTTGTCCAAAAAGCACCGGCCGCAACGGTGGCGGTGTTAGCGCAGGCCTTACACGAGCTTTTTAACTTGAACAGTTCCATTCGAGTGATAGGTACTCGTCATGGCGAAAAATTACATGAGACCCTCATCTCCCGTGAAGAGATGGCCAAGGCCAGCGACCTGGGCGATTACTACCGAATTCCGGCCGACAACCGGGACCTTAATTACAACAAATATTTCGTTGAAGGAGAACTGAAAGTAGCGGACCTTGATGATTACACCTCGCACAATACCGAACGACTCGATGTCGAGGGGGTCAAACAATTACTTTTGCAGCTCGACTTTATTCAGGAACAGCTCAATGCTTAAAGTGATGACCATTGTCGGCACCAGACCTGAACTGATCAAGATGTCGAGGGTGATTGCCGAACTTGACAAACAGACCCGTCACCTCTTAGTTCATACCGGACAGAACTATGACTATGGATTGAATCAGGTTTTTTTCGATGATTTACGTATCCGGAAACCCGATTATTTCCTGGAAGCCGCCGGTCCCAATGCAGCGCAAACCATCGCCCAGATTATTTCCCGGAGCGATGAGGTCTTTGCAAAAGAACAGCCCGACGCGGTGCTGCTTTACGGCGACACCAATTCCTGCTTGGCGGTGTTGTCGGCTAAACGCCGCAAGATCCCGGTATTCCACATGGAGGCGGGTAATCGCTGCTTTGATCAGCGGGTGCCGGAAGAACTCAACCGCAAAGTGCTCGATCATCTTTCCGACATCAACCTGGTATTGACCGAACATGCCCGGCGCTACCTCCTCGCGGAAGGGATCCGCCCGGAAACGATCATCAAGACGGGCTCGCATATGCGTGAGGTGATTGATCATTACTTACCGAGTATTCAATCCTCGGACATCGTGGTTCGGCTGGGGCTCAAAGCGCACGAATACTTCCTGGTCAGCGCCCACCGCGAGGAAAATGTCGATGCACCCGAGGCCTTGGCCGATCTGCTGGACGCCTTAAATGGGCTGGTCGAGCAATACGGCTTCCCGGTTATTGTCTCGACGCATCCGCGCACCAAAAAACAATTGGAGTCGCAGGATTGTTCAGGGATAAGCAAGAACATCGTCTTCAGTCCGCCCTTTGGCTTTTTTGATTATGTTCAACTGCAGATGCACGCATTTTGCATCCTCTCGGATAGCGGAACCATCACCGAGGAGGCGTCGCTGCTTAACCTACCGGCAGTCACCATCCGTAACACCCATGAACGCCCCGAGGGCATGGATGTCGGGACCTTGATCATGTCCGGGCTAAAACGAGAACGCGTGCTCGATGCCGTCCATCTGGTGACCAGCCAGTCACTGGAAAAGGCTCGACCCGTGCTTTCGGTGGCCGATTATGAAAATCCCCATGTGTCCCGACAGATTGTCCGAGTGGTACTGAGTTATGTGGACTACATCAATCGAACGGTCTGGTCTAAATAGGGTTGTATCCGCCTGATTGACTAAAAAAGTAACAAGCGATACGCCCTCGCCGCCACGGTCCCCCGCAGATGGGGAGCAGGAAAGCGGATCGATTTTGGGGAGAAGCACCGCCAATATTCCCTGAATAAAGGGCCGGCGCCGGACCGTTGCAGGATGCGCAGGCATCCCCTGGTCACTCCGTTATTGGCCAACTCATCAAACCTGATACATCTAAGCGACCTAAACGAATGCATACTCCTGAAGGACCCAAATCCATTGAAAT
>CAIMMA010000031.1 GCA_903842475.1 uncultured bacterium | reverse complement strand
TGCCAGTCTGCTGTACTTTTACTGCCGCCAATAAGTTTGGCGCGCAATTCAAAACAATGGAGAGGACGAGATAAGTGATTTTTTTCATGATCATTTTTTTAGCGGTTTGGGGATGTCTCACTTTGCTTTCTTGTTTACCTTCTTTTTCGGTTCTCTACCGGCAACTGGTGGCGACCACTCAGCGGGTTTGGGGTTGGCGACAGTCAGCGGGAAGTTGTCAGCATGGCTTGACATTTCCTTTTGAAGCAGGGCAGTCATCTCAGTGACCTTGGCTTTTTGTGCGGGCATGTCGGCAAGATTGTTCAATTCATGGGGGTCAGATTTTAGATCGAAAAGCTGCGTCCTGTCCACAAGCGGGTAACGGATAAGTTTCCAGCGATCGTCACGGATAGAACGCTGGCAGTCACGATAGGCTGTGTAGAGCAAGTCGCGGACTTTGGTTGCCTTCCCTGTCAGGATGGGAACAATGCTCCTACCCTCAACACCAGAAGGAATCGTTGCACCGGCAAACTCAGCAAGGGTTGGGAACAGGTCCATAAGGTAAACAAATGCATTGCTTTTACCTTTAATGATGCCGGGTCCGGCAATGACAAGGGGGACGTGCATACCGCCAAACTCATAAAGATTTTGTTTCCCGAATAGTCCGTGGTCTCCGAGGGAGAGTCCATTGTCACCGCTGAAGATGATGATGGTATTGTCCCACTGGCCACTGGCCTTCAACTCGGCGAAGATTCGACCTATATTGTAATCGAGCCCTGATATGCAGGAATAATAGTCGGCATTCTGTTGCTTTGTATCTTCAGGTGTGCGTGGCCATGGTGCCAGCTTTTCATCGCGAACGATCATTTCGCCGTTGTCAAAGGGGTGGAACGGAAGGAAAGCAGGAGAAAGTGGGATCTTTGCAGGATCGTATAGTTTTTGATACTGTGGCTCAGCAGAGCGGGGGTCATGTGGTACAGGAGGTGCAATGTAAATATAGAACGGCTTGGGCTCCTTACCGGCTTTACGGCCCTTAAGAAAAACGATCGTACTGTCGGCCAACCGCTGACTGCAATGCGCACGGTCGTCGGCAGGTGTCTGGCCTTTTGCATCGTCTATGATGCTGGTATCAAACTCTTGCAAACCTGCCGGAAAACCGTTTCCTTTCTTACCCATATGCCAGGTCTGATAACCAGCCGCCTTAATGACCCGCGGCAGAAAAGTCGAGGGGTCGGCAGCATTCGATGCTGCACCGGGTGCTCCCGGGATTCGCTGCCATGATCTGCCGGTAAGCAGCATGGTTCGGCTTGGCGTGCAAACAGCACCGACCATTGAACCCATGGTGTAACAATGGGTGAAGGTTACACCGCTTGCTACCAGCAGGTCGAGATTCGGTGTAATAAGCAACGGATTCCCCAAAGCATGCAAACCATCCGGGCGATGGTCGTCGGCATGGATGTGAAGGATATTGGGCTTTGAAGCGTCGCCGGTTGCCGCGCAGCAGGCGGAGTGGGCACCGGTAATCAGTGCCAGCGGGATGAGAAACTGTCGGGAGATGCGTTGTGGTTTGATCATACTTTTATATCGGGTTAATTTTGGCGCATATAGACAAAATAGGCCCCGGCGAGATCCGCTCCGGATGCGTCGAGCAGACGGGCCTCGATGGTTTGTTCGCCAGCGGTCAGAGGCGCCTCGAAAATTGCGGCGCAATCCTCCGGTTGGACATGGGTACGCAATGTTTGCCCTCCAATCTGAACGCTGACCTGGGCCACCGGGAGCGCTTTCGGCTGACCACTATACAAAAGAAGGGACACCGGCTTGCCGTTCAACCAGGCATCAGGAGGCGTGCTCTTCCCGGGAGGGATGCCCGACATTGGCGCGTTGGCCTCGCGTGGCCAGCGCCGCACTTCCAACCGATAAATACCAGAGGTTTGCACCCGAACTCGCCACAAACCAAATTTCTTTGCACCCTGGGCCACGGCAGCTTGGTTCCATGGGCAATCATCGCTCACCCAATCTTCGCTACAGAGACTCAATTCGGGTTGCGCAGCTGTGCCAACAATGGGACGGCCGAGGGTTTTGAGCCAATCCTGGGTTTCGGTGGTGATGTCCTGCCAGTAGCTTTCGTAGGACGCTTTCAGTTCCTCCACTATTTGGGGATACTTCGCCGCCACGTCCACTTTTTGGCCTGGATCGGTAGCGATGTTGTAGAGTTCCTTCCCATCTACCAGTCGCCAGTTCTCACGCATGACTGCCCCTCTTATCCACTTGGGCCTGGGCAGCGGCACTCCGTTATACACCGTGCCATTCATAAGTGTGCGGTCCGGCCAGACAGGCTGCGCATCCATCAGGAGCGGACGCAGGCTGGTGCCATCGAAACGCACCGGCTTGGGCAACTTCAACGAACAAAGATCCACGAATGTCGGCAACAAATCGAGATGGGCTGTGAGACGATCCACCATTTTGGGTGCCTTGATCCCGCCATCCGGCCAGTGAATAATGCATGGGACGCGATGTCCGCCATCATACTGACTTCCCTTCTGACCACGCATGCCGGCAGGGAAGGGGTTTCGTGCGCTGCCATTGTCTGTCATGAAAATAAGAATGGTGTTTTTATCCAGACCCTCCTTACGTAACATTTTGCGCAGCTCCCCGATGTTCTTGTCGATATTGTTGATCACAGCGTAAAAATCCGCAATAGTTGGCAAAACCTTTCCGGCATAAGGCTGCAGCCATTTCACATCGGGAACCGATTCCGGCGAATGCACGGCATAAGGTGTCAGATAGACGAAAAACGGTTGCTTCTTATTCTTTTTGATGAAATCCCTGGCTGCACCGAATAACACATCGGTTTCATAACCTGGAAGCGATACTTGCTCCCCATTATGGATGAAGACATCGTTGACACGATCGTTCCCCCAGTAATCGGTGGCGCAGCCCGTGCCTCCGTCGCCCTTGCCCAGCCATTCTTCGAATCCACGGTCAATTGGGCGATATGGGTAATTGGTGCCCAAATGCCATTTACCGAAAAGTGCTGTGTGATAATCGTTGTGGCGGAATACATCCGCCATAGTCACCTCCGTGTCGCGCAGCATGTTCCGCCCTGCAACCGTACCCCATCCGCCTACCCGGTGCGAGTAGCGGCCGGTCATCAACGCCGAGCGGGTCGGCGTACAATAGCTGTCAACGTGAAAATTTGAAAACGACACGCTCTCCTTCTCAAGTCTATCCATCTCTGGCGTCATCACGTCCGGGTTGCCGTGACAGGCAAGATCACCATAGCCCTGATCGTCCGACATGATGAGGATGACGTTGGGCTT
>CAIMMA010000030.1 GCA_903842475.1 uncultured bacterium | reverse complement strand
GCATACTGCAAACCCCTGAAAATGTAACAAGTTGTCAATTCACTGCTTATGAGATAGAGCCAAAATTTATCCCTATTCTCAAGATAACATTATCTGAATGTTGTGAGGCCCTAGAAAAGGCGGGAATTCGAGCGAATTACTGTATACTCGAGGATTTTCTACTCGAAGGTTCTCAACATTTTTCTTCCCCCCTTCTTTACAGTTCATCAGCAAGCCTTTTCACACATTCAATATTAAACCCTCCATATAAGCAATACCTTCGCCAAAATAAGGTATTGAAATTGGGCGTCTGAGGTAAAGTTGTTGTCTACTACAACTTCAACTTACCACAAGAAGCCCATGACAGAGATTCTAGCACTTTTACAAAACATTGCACCTCTTTTCGAAAAAACGACTTTACGCCAATTGAGCCAGGTAGTATTTGGCATGTTGGTGACCAGCGGACGGATCACGATGTTGGGACTGTCGCGCTGGACGGAGAAGGGCGGCAGTTACCGAACGATCCAACGCTTGTATCATACCGTACTGGACTGGAAAGCGATCCAGTGGTTGCTTTTTCAGAAACGTTTGATGAAAGCAGCGGATGAATACATCATCGCCGGGGATGAAGTGGTGGTCAGCAAGGCAGGGAAAGAAACGCATGGCGTGGATCGTTTTTTCGCAGGACTGCAACAGCAAGTCATTCCGGGCGTGTCGTTTTTTGCATTTTCGCTGGTGAATGTGAAAGAAGAACAGTCGTATCCGCTGCAAATCAGCCAAATTGTGAAAAGCGAGCCAGAGAAAGCAGCACGGAAAACGAAAAACGAGGCAAAACAAGCCCAAAAGACAACGGAAAAGAAAAAACCAGGCCGACCCAAGGGGAGCAAGAATAAAGCGAAAGCAGAGGTAGTGTTGAATGCCGAGTTGCTGCGCATCCAGAGTGGTTTGCATAGTTTGCTGGAAACCGTTGGTACCACCATTCCCCTGTGTTATGTGGCGCTGGATGGGCATTTTGGGAACTACCCGAGTGCGTATATGGTTCGCCAGCAGAATTTGCATTTGATCTCCAAACTGCGGCATGATGCTGGGCTATATCCAGCTTTTGAAGGGGATCATCCGGGAAAAGGTCCCAAGCCTAAATACGGAGCAAAACTCGATGTGCGCAACATGGATGCAAAGTATCTGAAGCAATCGACAACTGATGGCAAGTTCCGCAACGATATCTATCAAGGTCAGTTCTTCAACAAAGAATTTGCTTTTGCACTGAATGTGGTCATCTTGCTCAAAACCAATCTCGCAACCAATGCGCAGTCCCACGTCATTCTCTTTAGCACGGACTTGGAGCAAAGTTTTGACCAAATCATCCACTTTTACAGCCTGCGTTTTCAAATTGAATTCAACTTCCGCGACGCCAAACAATATTGGGGCCTGGAAGACTTCATGAATATCAAAGATACGGCGGTCACCAATGCGGCTAATCTCGCTTTCTTCATGGTCAACATCAGCCAGGCGCTATTGCAGCCATTTCGACAGACACAACCCGATTTCAGTATTCTGGATCTCAAATCTCATTACCAAGGCTATCGTTATGCCACCGAAACAATAAAAATGCTTCCGCAAAAACCTGATCCCATTTTATTGGCCGACATTTTTCAACGGATTGCCCATTTGGGCGCGATTCACCCTCGTTTTTTCCCTTCTCCTAATCCATAATTGGCGAAGGTATTGCAAAGAAGGAGAGTATCCATGGCCATACAGGCAGTCAGCGGAACATCCAGCTATGACACAACAGCGGCTGCTGCTGCAAGCACAGGCGCCTCCCAGGCCGGCGCGGCGCGCGGTCCAAAACCCGCGGGCGGCCCGCCGCCCGGCGGCGGGGCTGCCAAAACCTCGTCTACGGAGGAAAGCAGCTCGAGCAGCAACAAGATTTACGATG
>CAIMMA010000029.1 GCA_903842475.1 uncultured bacterium | reverse complement strand
GTTCGGGAAGTGGCTCAGCCTGGTAGAGCACAGCGTTCGGGACGCTGGGGTCGGAGGTTCAAATCCTCTCTTCCCGACCACAGTATACATAAGGGTTTCAAGCGATTATGCTTGGAACCTTTTTTTGTTAAGCTGCTCGAAAAGCTATCTGTGAAGAATCTGTGCATAAGGGGGGCGGTTAAATGCCCCTCTCCTCTAGGTGGAACGATCCGTTTCGTCCTGTCAAAGAACGCCCTTTCTCGTATACCATAAAGATCTTTTTTCATGCCAAGAGAAGAGATAAGCGGCTATCTATCTGGTCACCCCCCTGTGAAAATTACCGGCCACCAGTGACCGCCTTCCTGAAAAACATACCTCTTCCCCCTTTCCCATATTGAGAAATCTCTCAACCTGAAAAAAAGCCAGGTAGCCTGTCGCAAGCCCCAACCCCCATACCGACCACAGCAGCACAGGCCCTGGCGGGCGCACTTAGTGCCGTTCGAGATACCTAAACTTTTTCAGGATTTCTGTTATACAGAAGTTCTGTACTGGTGCCAGTGACGACATTACCTTGTGACGCTAAAACATGGAATAACAAAGGGCTCTCCTGGGCCGCTCTTGGCAGATACAAGGAGGCTCTGGAAGCTTTCCAGAAGGCCCTTGAGATAGAGCCTAATTACGCAGACGCACGTAACAACAAAGGTGCGGCTCAAGCCCGTATAGTTGAGTAGGCGGAAGCCCTGGGAAGGAGGTATGCTGAGCCCGAGACACTCCAGAGGCCAAACCATTTAGTTGAGAATATCGTTTCGAAGGTGAGGCGGTGCCAACTTCCGTTCCCTGCTTTAAATGAAAATCACTGGCGGGACGAGGGTGCCCCTCGTCCCGCCAGTGTAATGGACTAAACCACAGGAGTATACTCCCAAGACTCATGCGGGAAGCCCGGATGCGGGACCTTCTTCGTGAATTTCGGGAAGGGCTTGTTACATTACGATCTTGAAATCCCCTTTTTTATCGGGAGTGATTGTGGCGTCAAGGAAACGGACTTTGTAGCCTTTTTCTTTGAGCAGATTATAGGTCATTTCAGAACGGGCTCCGGTCGAGCAGTAGGCAATCAATTCCTTGTCTTTTGGGATTTCGCTCAAGCGCTCGTCTAGTTCTCCAGCGGGAATATTGAGAGCGCCTTTAATCATGCCCGTCTCCGCAACCTCTTCCTTGTTGCGGACATCAATGACTTGGACATTGGCGGGAGCATTTCTCACAATATCACTGAATTCTGCGGTTAGGATACTTCCCTGTTTGGGTTTAGGCACATACACGACTTTGTTGCTCGGGTTGCCGGTTTCAACGGCAAGTTTACCCGCTCGCCATGCGGCAAATCCACCGGTAAGCACCCGTGGTCCAGGATAACCAGCCTTGAGCAATTGCTTGGCTACCTTTTCTGCGCTGCCGTCGCCTTGACCGTCATAGATGACGATAGGCGGCTTCATTTCTTTTTTGGGGAAAGACTTGAGGGCCTTGGCGAGTGTCTTCTCCGGAACGTTCACTGCTCCTTTGATGAAACCGAGCTTCGCCTCTTTGGCTGGACGGACATCAAGCAGAACAAACGAGAGTTCCTTGTCTATCCAACCTTCTTTGAGGGCTTGGGGGGGGAGGACACTATAATTGCGTTTGTTCCACTCCGGCATGCCATCGAGGAAAATCTTGACATTGGTGTAGCCGATTTTTTCTGCCGCACGGGCAGAGGCAGGGCTGAGAGCTCAGGTGGCTCCTGCGCAGTAGTAGACAATCAACGCATTTTTATCTTGCGGGAGCTTGTCGACACTCTTTTGAAATGCGGGGAAGGGGATGTTAATCGCGGTTGCGATGGCGCCTTCCTGGAATTTTAAAGGTGGCCGCGCATCGATCAAGGTATAAGTTTCCTTGCTGGTGATAAGTTTTTCCACATCCTCGGTGCTCATTTTCTTCTCCGCAGCCACAGACATATTCGGCTTGATGGAGAGTTCAGATATGGTTTTTACGCCATTAGCACCTTCGGTGTAGGCAACTCGTACCTCATGTCCTTTTTTGACATCGCGCAGTGATTTCTCAATGTCCCCTGGGGTGGAGCCGTTGACGATCTGCAGTTTATCCTCGTCAAATTTGACCATTTCAGCAGTTGCGTCCAACTTCAGCTGGATCGCCTGCGATTTCATAGATACATTGTCGAAAAAGGCCCGCATCTGCCCTTCCTCGGGAGCGTGGCAGACGGCGCAAGATTTCACATCCTTTGCCTTTGCAGGCGGTGCCTGGTCGGCGGCCCAAGCTGTCCATGGCGCTGCCAAGGCAGCAGCCGTCAGACCGACGTACAGTCTCCACGAATAATTCAACCTCATAGTGTCTTCTCCTTGTGCTTAATCTTGCCCAAATCGGTTATCGGATGATAGGCGCTCCGTATTGTTGGCCCTCTGTTGGGTCTGGCCGACGGATATCAACCGCTCTTCAATGGACTGTCGAATAATAGCGACGGTCATCTGGACAACAGCAAAAGGTGTGCCACTCGGTAGGCGTGAATGCCGATAACAAGGAGATATGGGGTCAATCGCGATGAAGACCGTACCTGTGTATCCGATTCCAAACAGTTACCCGAGAGACACCTAGAAGCTTCGCCGCCAGCGACTTGTTGCCTTTGGCTTGGGCTAAAGCCTCAATTAGGTCCTTTTTTTGCTGGTCATCGGTAGAAACTCTGGTGGAAGAAGGGACCGTTAAGAAGGTCAGGTCGGGTGGAAGGTGGGATTGTTCAATATGGCCCTCTGTACAGGTGACAAAGGCATAGGCAAAGGCGCTTTTCAGTTCCCGCACATTCCCTGGCCAAGGATACTGGACTAGGGTCTTCATTGCTGCGGGGGAAATGCCAGAGATCGGTTTGTTGCTCTTCAATTGGAGATGGCGAAAAAAACTTTCCGCCAGCAGTGGAATATCCTCAGGCCGCTTGCGCAATGGCGACAGCTCGATGGGTAGTACGTTTATCCGATAATACAAGTCGCTACGAAACAGCCCCTTTTCAACCAATTCCTTGAGGTTTCGATTGGTGGCGGTAATGATCCGCACATCCACTGGGATGGGGCGGTTATCGCCAACCCGCTCGATGACTTTTTCTTCCAGGACCCGCAGCAATTTGACTTGAATGGAATGAGGCAATTCACCGATTTCATCGAGAAAAATATCGCCGCCTTGTGCCGCTTCAAAGCGCCCTTGCCGATTTTGATAGGCACCGGTAAAAGCGCCTTTCACATGGCCGAACAGTTCGCTTTCTAGCACTGATTCGTTGAGTGCAGCGCAGTTGACCTGGATGTAAGGCTGGTTGCTTCGAGATGAATGAAGGTGGATGGCCTTGGCTGCCAACTCTTTGCCAGTGCCACTTTCCCCAAAAATAAATGCAGGAGCATCAGATGTCGCAACATTAGCCAGGAGGTCGAAGGTGCGACGCATGACTGTTGAACTACCGATTATTCCATAAAATGTGTCTTTAGACTGTAGGTCGTTTCGCAATGCCTCGATCTGACTATCTTTTTCGAGCAGGTCGGTGATGTCCGCAAGCGTTTCGACTGCCCCAACGGTAACGCCATGTTCATCACGCAATACAGAGGCGTTTTTCATGGCATAAACCAAGCTGCCGTCTTTTCTTGTTAAATGGCATTGGCGCATGGAGACCATGCTGTTCCGAAAAAGCAGACAAAAATGTTGGTGGGTGCTGTCATGTATTCTTTCACATACGTTGCATTTTAAGACAGAACAGTTGCGACCGATAAGTTCATCCGGTCTATATCCCGTCATCTCGGCAAAGGCTCTATTCACCGAGACGATCATCCCGCTTGGATCAACCATCATGACCCCGTCATGGATGATGTCAACAACAGTGTCCCAGTAGCGATTCAGGGTTTTTTCTTCCATAGCTGTTCACCTTGTATAAATCGTTTTAACACCTGTTTAAACATTATACATTGATTGAACAGGTGAACAAGTTAAATTTTGTTCGTCCAGGTATGCAGCGCTGCTGCTTCTTTTTAACCTGTCGGAGCCACTGATATTCCTTTCATTTCATCGCTGGTTGAAAACTAGGCCTGCTAATTGCAACCACAATGTGGCTATCCATGTTGCTAAAATTTATGTTCAGGAATAGGTAATTGTACGGAAGTTAAGGAGGAGATGTATGAGATTCGCTATGATAGGACTGTTATTTACCATTCTGTGGGTCAACAACAGTTATGCTGCGGCACGATCTATTACCCTGGTTGCTACGCCTACGGAAGTGGTCGTCGGCGCATCGGTGCATCTTCAATGTACCGCTACCGGAGATTGGTTGCAACCTCTCGTTTCGGCAAAGGTGACCATCAAAAATACCAGCGGAACAAGCGTGGTATCTGGACAGACGATGACGCTCAGTGGCACCACCGCCGGTTACGATTATCTGGTTCCGGCGAATGCCGCAGCCGGCAGCTGGACCTACAGTTGTGAAATCAGGGATCGCAATACGAGAGTAACCCGGTCCAGTGCCTTCAAAGTTGCTACGCTTGCGATAAGCCCGATCGCGGCACACAACACAATCACCAAATATGATGGTCCGGTGACGTGTTTGAGTTGTCATTCCACAGAAGGAACTGAAATGGTCAATAGTCTGCATGCTAAATGGAAAGCCCCCACACCGGAGCTGACCAACACCAAAGGCGAAGAACTCGGCAAGGCCATGCGCGGCATCAACACCTTCTGCACGTATGCAATGTCATCCAAGAATGCGTGTTTCTCCTGTCATGTCCGTTCTGATGGCAATGCGCCTCATCCTGCAGAAGCAAAAGATATCGACTGTTTGATGTGCCACAACGACACGTATCAAAGAAAGTTCGTGTCCGATCCGAACAATACCCAGACCGTGACCAACGTGAACCGGGAAACGAAAACCTATATTTTCGGCAAGGTGGACAGTCAGGGGAATTACATGATTGAACCTGATTACAATAAGATGCCTGCGGGAACCACTATGGTAAACCTGGCAAGAACTGTCCAGATGCCAACCAACAAATCGTGCCTGCGCTGCCATGCCACCGCCGGTGGCGCTGATTGGACCAAACGGGGAGACATGGGGCTGAACTCGGCCAATCCAACCGTTGATCAAGATGTGCACCTGTCGCTCAATGGCGCCAAGCTGACCTGCGTCGACTGCCACTCAAATTTGAATCATAAGATTGGCGGTAGGGGCATTGACCTGCGAGGGACAGAAACCGATGCTCCCACCTGTCAGGCTTGTCACACCGCCGCACCGCACACCAATACCACCTTGAACAGGCATGCGTCTGGGCAAGTCAGCTGTCAGGTGTGCCATATCCGCACTTTTGCCAAAGGTGGCGCCACCGAGATGTCCAGAGATTTCAAGGTGCCAGTATGGAATCCCAACCAGCTTTCTGGACAAGGGGGTTTCATTGGCGAGGAAATCAAGCAGGCAAACGTTAAACCTGAATATGTCTGGTTTGACGGAACATCTTATGTGTACAACGTTGGCGATGCAATTCAACCAGATTCCAAAGGTGTGTATCACATGGCCAAAGCCAATGGCGTTCCCTTTGATGGCAAATCCTCCATTGTTCCGATAAAGAGGCATTTCACTGTCATGCCGCTGCATGAAAGCGGCAAGATGATTCCTCCTGCCATTGTCTGGATGTTCATGACTGGCAACTATGATGTTGCGATCCAGAAGGGTATGGAAGAGCAGGGCATAACCGGGAAGTACTCCATGGTGCAAGCCGATGCCGAGATGCTGATCACCCATGGGGTTGAGCCGAAGGCCAAAGCGCCTTCCTGTGCCGAGTGTCACAACAACACTGGCCATACGCCCGATGGCACAGGTCTTTTGCCCATGACTGCACTTGGATATCATACCCTGCCCAACGCGGTGAAATCCTGTACGCTCTGTCACAGCAAGGAAACCTTCAACTGGTCGTCGACCCATCAGGAGCACAGAGGCGAAATATCGTGCTCCAGTTGCCACACGAAGGAGCCGACCGGGCTGGTCAAAACCCAAAGCATCCTGTGCAGCAGCTGCCATGGACTCAAATCATGGCAAGGAACGGAAAGTCATAAAAAGCATATCGAAAAGCAGGTGAGCTGCGCAAAATGCCATAAGTTCAGCTAATCTGACAGTTGGCGATGAACGCATGGCCTGAGCAGCGATAGCTTGATTTTTCACTCAAGCCTAAAGGTTTTGTTCTCGCCGATCACCACCTTCGGAATCCCATGAAGCAGTATGGCACCGCTGCACATGGCGCAGGGGAAAAGAGTGGTATACAGCACTGATCCTCTGTAGCCTTTGGAGGCTTGGCGACCAGCATTTTCCAGGGCGTCCATCTCACCATGCAGAATGGAGCTCCCCTTTTGTACACGTCGATTGTGCCCACGACCGATGATGTGATTATTATGGACTATTATCGCTCCGATCGGGATGCCTCCTTCAGCTAAGCCGGTAGGCACTATCAAAATCTCAGTATCCTATCAATAGAACGCTGGGGTCGGAGGTCCAAATCTTCTCTTCCCGACCACGGTATACATAAGGGTTTCAAGCGATTACGCTTGGAACCCTATTTTTTGGGGGGAGGAGGTCGGTTCAACATTCTGTGCATTGGGGAACGAGGGCTGGTGAGCGGGTCAGCGGTTCTTGTTTCCTGCTGAGAAGATCTCGTCTTCGACGTAGAGCAAACTTTTGAACGTGTAGACTGTAGGTGACGAACTCAATTCAGCCTCCGGTGTTTCAAGCTTGTCGCGTCCTGATCTTTTTG
>CAIMMA010000028.1 GCA_903842475.1 uncultured bacterium | reverse complement strand
TGCCATGCCCTCTGGCCAACCGATGTCTACAAGGTCAATGAGGAAAATCCCTTTGCACCCACCATGCTTCGGGAACTGTGCGAGGCGACCGGGGCAACCGTGCCGCATTATTCGCGACTTGCGGGCTGCTGCGGCATGGGGGGGATGCGTTCCACAGATGCGGAAAAATCCCTGGGGCTGTTTAAAGAAAAGATTGTTTCCATCAAGGAGGAAACGGACGCCGATCTGATCGTCACCACCTGCTCCTCCTGTTTCCTCCAGTTCGACATGTCGCAACCCATTCTTAAACAGCGGGGCCTGATCGATTTCGAACCCATTCCGACCTTTTATTATACTCAGCTGCTGGCCCTGGCCATGGGCTTTGATCCGAACCAGGTGGCCGCCATTTCGCAGATCGACCGCAGTGGGGTTATTCAAGCAATCCAAAGCGAAAACCGTCTCATCAAGGAGGTGGCCTGATGTCCTACAATCCCAATATTGTTGGCTTTGCCTGCCAGTGGTGCACCTATGCGGGCGCCGACCTCGCTGGAAACATGCGCGCGAAGTACCCGCCCTCGATCAAGCTGATCAAAGTCCCCTGTTCAGGCCGGGTTGAACCTGAATATGTGATGGAGGCCTTTGCGCAAGGGGCTGATGGCGTCCTGATCGGCGGCTGCCATTTCGGTGACTGCCATTATAAAACCGGTAACCATAAAACCTCACAAAGAATGACCATACTCTCCAAAATGCTGGACGACATGGGCTTTGACACCAAACGGTTCCGGCTGGAATGGATCTCCGGCGCCGAAGGCTACCGTTTTGCCGAGGTTATTGAGGAGTTTACCAAAGAGTTGCAGGAGATGGGTCCCAACCCGCTCAAAGGAGGGAATGGTCATGGCAGATAAAGTGAAAACAGCCTTTCTGCTCGCCGGCGGCTGCGCGGGCTGCGAAATGAGCGTGGTCGATCTTTCCGAGGGGCTGGTTGACGCCCTGGAGGCCCTGGAAATCGTCTTCTGGGCGCCGACCGTAGCTGATGTCAAGTATAGTGATCTCGAGGCCATGCCCGACAAGTTCATTGACCTGGCTTTTGTTGACGGCATGATCCGTAACAGCGAGAATCTGCACACCGTGCAGGTCCTGCGTCAGAAATCGAAAATCCTGGTGGCCTTCGGTGCCTGCGCCACTCTAGGCGGCATTGCCGCGCTCGGCGATCTCCATACCAAAGAGGAACTGTTCAGTCAGGCCTATAAGACCTCGTTCTCTACGGATAATCCCGATGGGATCTATCCGACCCCAGACTATATGTTGGATGGCAAATACCATCTCACCATTCCAACCTTCCTCGACAACTGTTCCACCATCGATCAGGTGGTCGACGTCGAATACTATGTCGGCGGCTGTCCGCCCCATCCTTCCTTTGTGGGGAAATTGGTCGGCGCCATCCTGGCCGGCGATTTGCCTCCAGCCGGATCCTGGCTGACCGGGGGCAAGGCGGTCTGCGATATCTGCAAACGCAACCCGGCCATCACCGGGCAGGAGCGGCTGCCGGTAGGTGAGATCAAACGGACCATCGACGGCCAGCCCGATTTTGAAAAATGTCTGCTCCAGCAGGGCTATATGTGTTTCGGTCCGGTGACCCAGGGCGATTGCGGCGCTTCCTGTCTCAATGTCAACATCCCCTGCCGCGGCTGCGGCGGTCCGATCCCCGGGATCAAGGATTTCGGCGCTCGCTGCGTCTCCACCCTGGCTTCGAGCATGGCCAATGATGCAACTGCCGCGCAGTTCATCGAGAAATACAACAATATGGCTAAAATGTTCTATCGGTACAGCCACACGGCCTCGAACCTCAATCACAAGATTGCGCAGCGGAAGGAGCAATAGCACGCTAGGGGGTCAACAAGAGCAACCGGGAGGGTCTGTTCATGGGTATCTTTGAAGCGCTGAAGAATAAATTCGGCTTTGGCCTTGAGCCAAGCGTGCCGGTATCGACTGCAAGGAGCAGCACTATGAAAAAAATCGAAATAAATCCAATCACCCGACTGGAAGGACACGGCAAGATCGCCATTTTCCTGGATGATGATGGCAATGTTGATGATGCTTTTTTCCAAACCGTTGAATTCCGGGGCTTTGAAAAATTTCTCCAGGGCATGCCCATGGAGGAGGTGCCCCGGACCGTGTCCACGGTCTGCGGTGTCTGCCGCGGCGTTCATTTTACCGCCTCGATGAAGGCCTCGGACGGGGTTTTCGGGGTGACGCCACCACCGGCGGGGCGAAAACTGCGGGAATTGTTTTTCAACGCCCATTATGTCGAGGATCATTCGGTTATCCTCTATGCCTTGGGATTGCCTGATTTTGTGGTCGGACCAGAATCCAATCCAGCAGAGCGCAATGTGGTCGGCCTGATTAACGCCGTCGGGGCCGATGTCGGTCGGGAAGTGCTGCGTAGGCGCGGCCTGGCGGTAAAAATATTCGAATTGTTGGGAGGCAAACCCAACCATCCGGTGGCCGCTATTCCCGGTGGTTGGTCCAAGCAACTGAACGAGGAAGAGCGCCGGCAGATCGAGGAGTGGTCCAAGGAGTTGGTGGGTTTGGGCGAGTTGACCCTCAAGGTCTTTGATGATGTGGTCCTGAAAAATGACAAATACATGGAGCTGGTCACCGGCGATATGTACCGGGTCGAAGTCGGCTATATGGGCTCGGTTGATGAGCAGGATCGAATCACCTATTACGATGGTACCCAGAAGGTGATCGATAGCGCTGGCACGGTGGTCGGCACATTCAAAGGCAAAGAATATCTTGATTTCATCTCCGAGCGGGTCCAGCCCTGGACCTACCTGAAATTTCCCTATCAGAAAAAGCTCGGCGCCTGGAAAGGGATCGTCGAAGGGCCGGGCACCAACATTTACGCCGTTGGTCCGCTGGCCCGGATGAATATCGTCAAAGGAATGAATACGCCGCTGGCGCAAAAGCATTTCGAACAGTTCCATGCCACCTTCGGCGCCAAACCGGTCCACAATATTCTGGCGTACCATTGGGCTCGGGCCATAGAATTGCTCAACGCCGCGGAAAATTGCCTGGAATTGTCGCGAGACCCGGAGATCACCAGCAAGGACACCTGGAACAAGCCTACATCCTGCACCGGAGAGGGGGTCGGGATCATCGAGGCCCCGCGTGGCACCCTGATCCATCACTATCTTACCGATGAAAAGGGCATTGTCACCGATGCCAACCTGATTGTCGCCACCACCCACAACAACGCCCCTATCAACCTGGCCGTCAAAAAAGCGGCCAAGCATTTTATCAAAAATGGCAATGTGGCGCAGGGGATGCTCAACTATGTGGAAATGGCCTTCCGGCCTTACGACCTCTGCCTGGCTTGCGCGACCCACACGTTGACCAGCGGGCAGACGCCGCTTCAGGTCGATATTTTCGACAGCAGCGGTGCGTTATATAAAACGATGAAGAATTTTTGAAATTGATCAAGAGACTCACGCCTTGGGACCGGAGGAGCAATCTGCTTCTCCGGCCCTTTTCTCAACCTACAGGATGCCATGGATAAGAAATGCGTTGTGGTCGGTATCGGCAATCCCTATCTCCAGGATGACCGGGCGGGCGTGGTGATCGTCGAGATGCTCGAAAAAGAAGGGCTGCCCTGCCAGACCGAGGTGGTCTACACGGTCGGTTTCGAGGTGATGGACAAGATCCGGGGCTTTGAGCGGGCGATCATCGTCGATGCCTGCATGCTCGGCAACGAGCCCGGGAGCATCCTGGAAGTCACGGTTGATGATATTTTTTCCACCCACGCTTTAGTCAACTCCCATGCCATTACGCTCGGCACGACCCTGAAAACCGGGCTCCTCTGTTTTCCCGAAGATATGCCTGAGGACATCCGCATCATCCTCGTCGAGGTCAAGGAAATCAAGGAATTCACCCAGCAGATGTCGCCAGAGGTTGAGGCGGCGGTGGTGACGGTGGTGGACCGGATCAGAACCCTGGTCGCCGCCATGGTCTGACCGCACCTCGTTTTTTCCGGCCCGGCTTTGCACCGGTTTTGGTTGGGCTAGGGGGTGACAAACCATGCGCTTTACGGTACTCTGCGCCTCCATACCCCCAGATATATTGACCAAGGCGGCGCTGGCCCCGGGCAGGAGAAAGGATGGCGGTTTCGTATCAGTGCAACAGTTTGGAGGAATTGGCCCTGGAATTGCGCCGATTTGCCGGGGAGCGGCAGTGGGAAACCTTCCACAGTCCGAAGAATCTGGCGGCGGCCCTGATCGTCGAGGCGGCCGAGTTGCTTGAGCACTTCCAGTGGCTGACCCAGGAACAGAGCCGGCAACTCCCGCCCGCGACCAAGGCGGCGGTGGCCCACGAGATGGCCGATGTGCTCATCTATCTTCCCCGAATGGCCGACCAACTGCAGATCGATTTGCTGGCTGCGGCCTCCGAAAAAATGGCGATCAACGCCTTGAAATATCCCACCCCTTGAGCGTCTGCTCTCGGCCTTCCATGCCCGCCGCTGCCCTCGCTTTTTTTCTGCCGAACGCAACCATTTGCAGCCTGACCCC
>CAIMMA010000027.1 GCA_903842475.1 uncultured bacterium | reverse complement strand
GGAGCACTGGGATTCATCATGGCCACCGGCTCTTTTCCGGCAACAAAGGGCAGCAATGCCTCCCGGTTCCAGGGATGGGTGAGGAGGTTCACTGTCTGCAACGCATTGCCGGCCTTGCGCAAAATGGCCTTTTGTTTTTCGCCGTTGAGGCAGCCGGGTTTTTCATAAAACACGATATATGCCATTGGTTTCTCCTGAATATATGTGATGCTGTCACATCCGCGATGCAACCAGGTTATCGACCATACCCCGCCAGGAACAGGCACCGCACGAGAGGTGCTGATCGCCGGCGGTCGAAAGCCGTTCCAAAGGCTGAAGTCCCGGGCCCATGCGCACGGCCTGTCGACTCGCATCGACCTGCAGAACAATCCGCTCTCCGGCGCCGGTAACCATCAGCAACAATGCCGAACCGCACCGCGGACAGGCCAGCAATGCCTGCAGTATCTTACCCGGACAATTCACACCGAGGCCACGGTATCATCGAGGAATTCCAGGGTGAGATTTTCCTCGGCCCCGGCCGATAGCCGATAGCGGCCCCTTCGGGTCAGGGTAAACCCCTGGGCGCTCGCCACGGACTGGATACATGCAAACAGCCGCTGGGCTTCCGCACCGGCGGTCTCGACATTGGCGGAGAAAAAAAGCTGTTCCCCCTGCTGGCCGAATTGCAGCAGCAGATCATTATGCTGCATGAACACCAGGTCCTCATAGGCGTAAGCGACCTCCAGCCCGACCTGTTCCAGCATTTCCTTCACCAATCCCAACGGCCTGTATGGTAATCCCATGGTCACGTCTCCTTTGATGTCAATTCAGGTCAGGTACCGCGGATACGCAAACGAGTGAACTTCGCGCCCGCTACCGGTCAAAACCCTTGCCTTTCCCGGATGACATTTTTATGCCTAATTGCTCTGACTTATCTTTCCTGGGGGCTGCAAACCGCATCGACCGGACATCTTGCTCGCCGCAGGGGCTGTTGATTACCTGGCCGCCCTGCTCCCCGGTGATCCGGTTAAATAGCATCTCCATAAACAGCGCGGTACGCCCAAACCGTTTGCCTGCGCTCACCTGCAAAGCAAACCCGCTGCACGGTTTCCTCGATAAGGATTCGCGCCGCCCTGGAAACCAAGGCCAGCTCCTTTCCTTTGCAGTTAAACAAAGCAATCCTTGGGCCAACAAACGTGAATGTTTTAAAATCTTTTTATTTTAGCGGATTACTGCAAAAATCCTGGCAGATATCCCACGTCAGACTGTTGGGACACAAGATGGTTGGCGGGAGGCTGGCGACAATAAAGTAACCTTCGGAACAATTTGGTTGACCAGGGATACCATCTTGCAACGGTGTGCCCGAACCACCGCACCCTGACGCAACCCCTCGGCCGGCACATCGAACCCGCCGGGCTCTTGGCAATCCTGCGCCTATTGCTTGAGAATCTGGCTGAAATCCTGTTATACTGGCCGCTCATTTTCGACCCAAGGAGATTTTCCATGATCCAACAACTGACCGCCGGGGTGGCGGTGCTTGGCGGCGGACCGGGCGGCTACACGGCGGCATTTCGAGCCGCCGACCTCGGCCTTTCGGTCTGCCTGATCGAACAGGGCAACCGGCTCGGCGGGGTTTGCCTCAACGTCGGCTGCATTCCCTCCAAGACCCTGCTGCATGCGGCCGCGGTCATCGAGGAAGCGCAGACCTTGGCGGCTTCCGGGATCGTTTTCGGCCCGCCGCAGATCGATATCGAAGCGCTTCGCAGCCACAAAAACAAGATCATCACCCAGCTGACCAACGGCCTCGACAGCCTGTGCAAAGCCCGCAAGATCACCCGGCTCACCGGGCACGGCACCTTCCTCGACCGGTCGACGCTTCAGGTCAACGGTCCAGACGGCGAGACCAGGGTCAGCTTTACCGATGCGATCATCGCCACCGGCTCCCACCCGCTCGCCCTGCCCGGCTGCCCGGAGGACCCCCGCATCTGGGACTCCACCCGGGCACTGGCCCTTCCCTCGGTCCCCAAGCGGCTGCTGATCATCGGCGGCGGCATCATCGGCCTGGAAATGGCGCAGGTCTATAGCGCCCTGGGCGCTTCGATCACCATCGTCGAGATGCAGGCCCAGATTGTTCCGCCCGCAGACCGGGATCTGGTACAGCCGTTGTTTTTGCAGCTGAAAAAGAAATACCGGATATATACCCAGACCAGGGTAGCAGGGATGACGGCGAAAACCGAAGGCGTCGAGGTTAGCTTTGCCGGCGATCAGGCGCCGCCAACCGATTGCTTCGATGCCGTGCTGGTGGCGGTGGGTCGACGCCCGAACACCACTGGCTTTGGCCTGGAAACCCTCGGCCTGACCCTTGACGCGCAGGGATTTATCCCGGTCAACCAGCGCCAGCAGACCGCCGCCCCCCACATGTACGCGGTCGGCGACGTGGTCGGCGAACCGATGCTGGCCCACAAGGCCAGCCATCAGGGCAAGGTGGCGGCCGAGGTGATCAGCGGGCGCGCCTCCGCCTTCGCGCCGATGGCCATCCCTTCGGTGGCCTACACCGAACCCGAGATCGCCTGGGCGGGGCTCACCGAAAAAGAGGCGGAGCAACAGGGCGTCGACTACACGAAAGGCAAATTCCCCTGGGGCGCCAGCGGCCGGGCCCTGAGCGCCGGGGCCGCCAGCGGGGTCAGCAAGATCCTGTTTGACCGGGCCACCGGCCGGATCATCGGCGCCGGCATCTGCGGCCGCAACGCCGGCGAACTGATCCACGAGGCGATGCTGGCTCTCGAAATGGGCGCCAATGCGGAAGATATCAGCCGAACCGTCCATGCCCACCCGACCCTTGCCGAGACCTTTGCCTTTGCCGCCGAAATGGTCGACGGCTCGATTACCGATGCGCTGCCGCCGAAACGATAACCCCGGGCAACCGGCCCAAAGACTCGAGCCGGCAACGCCTTTTTCCTCTTCCAAACAAATCTATCCACGCCGATGACCCTTCTGCTCGACAGCCCGCTTGACATGCATCTCCACCTGCGCGAGCAGGAAATGCTCCGTTTGGTCGCCCCCTTCAGCGCCGCCCAGTTTGCCGGCGGGGTCATCATGCCCAATCTGGTGCAGCCGGTGGACTCACTGCCGCGACTGCGGGACTACCGGGCCGCGATCATCGCGGCCTGCGGCCCCGAACCCTTCACCCCCTACATGACCCTCTTTTTCCGGGATTACAGCCGCGCCGAACTGCTGGCGGCCCGCGACGAGGTCATCGGCCTCAAGCTCTATCCGGCCGGGATCACCACCCAGAGCGAGGCCGGGGTCGCCGATTTCGACCGGATCGGAACGACCGTCGCCCTGCTGGAGGAACTCGACATCCCGCTCCTGGTCCACGGGGAGACGGCCGGCTTTGTCATGGACCGGGAGCGCGAATTTTTAGCAGTTTATCAATGGCTGGCCGAGACCTTTCCCCGGCTGCGGATCGTCATGGAACACATCACCACCGCCGAGGCGGTTGCCGTGCTCGAACGGTATGACAACATCGCCGCCACCGTCACCCTCCATCATCTCATGATCACCTTGGACGATGTGGCCGGCGGCCTGCTGCAGCCTGATCTCTTCTGCAAGCCGATCGCCAAAACCCCCCGGGACCGCGAGGCCCTGCGACAAGCCGTGTTCCGGGGGCACCCCCGGCTCCTGTTCGGCTCGGATTCCGCACCCCATCCCAGGGACAAAAAAGAATGCTGCGGCTGCGCGGCCGGAGTGTTCTCGGCCCCGGTAGCCCTGCCCATGCTGGCACAGCTCTTTGAGGAGGCGGATTGCCTGGAGCGGTTGTCCGCCTTTGTCAGTGGCAATGCCCGGCAGTTCTACCGAATCACACCTCCGCAAAAACCGGTAGGACTCCAGCGTGCGGCCTGGCGCGTTCCAGAACTGTACGGCTCAGTGCGCGCTTTTCTGGCAGGCCAGGAGCTCAGATGGTCATTGGCAGGTTCGGGGGAGGCAAAGGTCTGAGATGATCACCAAGAAAAAGCAAACCGGGCTGGTCTACTCCACGGAACACGGCCGGATCTGCCACGGATGCAGCCAACCCATGGCGGCCTGCGCCTGCAAGGCAAAACCAGCCCCCACCAAAAACGATGGCATCGTCCGGGTCGGCCGGGAAACCAAAGGACGCAAGGGCAGCGGCATGACGATCATTACCGGCCTGTCGCTGGGACCGGTTGCGCTTAAGGATCTGGGCAGCCAGTTGAAAAAAAAATGCGGTACCGGCGGCACCGTCAAGGATGGGATTATTGAAATTCAGGGCGATCACCGCGAGCTCCTGGTGGAGGAGCTGCAACGACTCGGCTACACGGTCAAACGGGCTGGCGGCTGATCCTTACACCATCACCATGCCCCTGGCCGTTCTCTCACGCAAAAAAAGGGCGTCTCGAATGTGCGAAACGCCCTTTTTCACCCTGATTTTTTTTTAGTCGGCCAACTGAGCCGGACCCCGCAAAACAACTTCTCCTTGTCAGGCATACAGGTTGATGGATTTTGGCTCCGCTCCCTCAACTTCCTTGCTCTGCGCAGCCGCAGTTTCCTTGCTTTCCTCAGACGGGCCCTGGACGGCTGCGGGTTGCGACTGCTGAACAACCTGCCCACCGTTCTTTTGAGCAGGCAGCTGATACAGTTGATTGTTCATTGCTCCATTAACGCTGTTTATACTCATAATACCCTCCGTATTATTGCCCAGATCATACCCATCGCTTCAGAGTATTTCCTGGAACGCGATCATGCTGTGGTATTGATAAGAGTGCCGGTTGCCATTTTTCCGGAAGCTGCGACCGGTTGCGCTGGCGACTGCACGTTTTGGGTTTGCGCCATGCTCTCGACGGCCCTACTGATCAGCTCGCCCGCCAGCTGCGGCTGTTCATTGGCCGCTCGCAGCACAGAGCCGCCAAATGAGACGTTCGAAGGAGAACTGCCAGTGATCTGCATCGTCGACTCCTGAAATTAATCTGATAGCCATTCTTATTTATTAATGACTTCCGACTAAGGAGTCAACCAACTTTCCCGCCAAAATACTTACAGCCTCTGTTTAATAGCCTGCGCCAGTTCATGGACCGCCATGGCGTAATAGGTGCTGTGGTTGTAACGGGTGATGGTGTAAAAATTGGGATACCCGATCAGGTACTGGTCGTAGCTGGCGTAGCGCAGCAGCAACAGGCGCAGCGGTTTCTGCATGGCGCAGGGGCCGGTCGGCCGCAATCCGGCTTGCTGCAAAGTGTCAAGTGAATACTGGGGCTCTATGCCGGGCTCAAGTTTGACCGCGCCATTTGCCTGCAAGGGGGTGACCACCGGTTGCCCGGCTTGCCAGCCATGTTGCGCAAAATAGTTGGCGACACTGCCGATGGCATCTTCCGGGTTCCACAAATCCCGCCGGCCATCGCCGTTAAAATCAACCGCCCATTTGCGAAAGCTGCTGGGCATGAATTGGCCGAACCCCATGGCCCCGGCAAATGAACCCACGGGTTTCACCGGATCCATGCCCTCCTCCCGCGACATAACCAGTAAATTTTCCAGTTCGCTGCGGAAGTAGTCGCCGCGGCGATCATAATCGAACCCCAGGGTGGTCAACGCATCGAGCACGCGGTGATTGCCCACGTTGCCGCCAAAGGTGGTCTCAACCGCCAGAATGCCGAGAATGTATTCTTCAGGCACGCCGTATTGCCGGGTGGCGCGCTGGAGGGTGGCGCGATGGCGGCGGGCAAACTCAACGCCAGCGCTGATGTGGGGCTCGTCGAGAAATTTCTCCCGGTACCGGGTCCAGCCTCCGGCGGCGGGTTTGCCTTTTAAGCCCTGATCCGACTTGGCGAGATAGTCCAGGGTCCATTTTTTGCGGCGGGCTTGCGAAAACACCCCCAT
>CAIMMA010000026.1 GCA_903842475.1 uncultured bacterium | reverse complement strand
GTCGATTGTAAAGAAAATGGCGTATTTACTCGCCGGTATTGGTATGTGCGCAGCAATGCTGTACGGATGTTCTGATAATAAAGAAGTCAAGCCGGCTAAAAAAACAGAATCGGTGCAAGCGCAAACAGCCAAGGAGGCTGCGCAGGAGATCAGAAAACCGATCGAGGCCGCTCAGAACGCGCGAGGCCAGGTTGAGGCTAAAGGAAAGAAGCAGTTGGAAGGATGTTAATATCTCAGTGGGAGGCTGGTTGGCCGGTTGCCCGAAACCGCTATCCGCAGGGAGTCTTTATGAAGAAAGCAGTCTTTTTTTCGATGCTGGTATTGTTTCTCATGGCGATCTCGGTTGGGAGCGCCCATGCGGACCTCGATGGTTTTCTCTCCGGCCTGAACCACCAGGCCAACGCTGATCGAAATGACTATGGTTTGAGATTGAGTGCGCAGTTCGGGGTGCCGCTACCACAGGTTCATTCAATTCTCAGGTCCGTGCAATCTCCCGCCGATGCCTTTATGTGCCTGCAACTCGGCAGAATGACGAATAGGCACCCTGAAAGCGTTTTGCAGACCTACAATTTCAACAGGGGAAAAGGGTGGGGCGTTATTGCCAAAGATCTCGGCATAAAGCCAGGGTCGCCCGAATTTCATGCCCTGAAGCGCGGCGATTTTTCCTTCACAGGTCATCCCGGTGCCCCAGGGCACAGCAAGCCTCAGGGGTATGGCAACGAATTTAACGATGGACCTGGCCAGGGGCCGGACAAAGAAAAAGGCAAAGGGAAAGGAAAAGGGCCCAAGTGAAGTTGACGGCTGCCTGGTCTTCCCGGGCTTTGCGAGCAATTTCGTCCGCTCGCCGGCTTTGGGTCGCTTGCCTGAAAAGCCGCCGCCTGTACTGAATTAAAAAAGGTCTGGTCGATTTTTTCTCCGGTTTCGCTGTGACGGCAGATTCGGCCCTTAAAATGATGGTAAATCCACGATGAGCAGGGTAATCCTTTCAGGTATCCTGGTGCTGTCGCTTAGTCTGGGCGCCGCCGCGTTTGGGGGCAAGGCGCCTGCGGATTTGCAACGGGATCAGTATCTCAGATGCCAAGGTTTGGAGTATATTGATACTTCCGCCTCAAGCCAACCTGGCAAGGCACTTTTGCAGCTGACAGGTAAAACCGTCAAAATTACCGGTGTCTTTATGTTTACCGATTCAGAAGTCGCCATTATTTCTGAAACCGACACGGAGATACTCTTCGATGGCCGCGTATCGGGTACGGCTCTCGGCAGCTTTGGAGTCTTCAACAAGGCGACCGGTCAGCTCCGAGCAGAGACGAACCATGGCGAGCCGCGGAAAGTAACCCACCACACCTGGGGGGAGTATGCATGCAAACCGGTACAATATTAAACCTGGAGCCGCGGGCCCCAAAGGGTGCGGCCGGTCCCGCGTCTCTATGTTGGTCTGATGCCGTCGTGAAAACGATGCGGTGCCGATCCTGATGACCACCTGGAGAACCCTTGGGAACTCTATTCAAGACCGTGAAGTGGTACCATTAAGCAATTGCTGGCAGGCGCTTGCTGGCGAACACAAACAGGCTATGACATGAGAGTTGTTAAACAATGGGTCGACTGGGAATTGTTCTGCCAGGAGGCTGGCAGGTACCTCCTCGTCCGGTATGATCGCCGTAATCAGATTAAAACCCTCCAGATCAGTTTATCCGCTGCCAGTGACGCTGCCGCAGTGCTTGATGCGGAAGAACAGGTGAAGGCTTTTGAGAAAAAGGAACTCGGACCGGCAGCCCACCTCAACCGGTTGAGGTAACTCCCCGCCGCCAGGCTGGGCCGATTGTGGCCGGCACCGGATGTACCGGCAAGAGTCAGATGCAGGCGGCATGAGCAACACCCCTGGCCAGCTTTTTAAACTGTTTTCGCCAAAAAATGCTGTCCGCTGAGCCTGATCATGAGAAAACTTTGGGTCCTGAAACCAGATGGATCCCTACTTGAAATCAGGATGACTTGGGTGATACAATGACCTGCAATCGATGTATGCGGTCCTTTCTGCAATGAGAAACGTTTAACAGATCCCAATTGCGGCGCAAGACCATTTTCTCTCAGGTGAGGTTTTCATGAAACACACTTTCCTCCTTACGCTTCTCTGTTTTCTTCTCTACGGTTGCGGTCCCGCCACGGTGAACACGCTGGTAAAGGATAAAGGCGCTCAGCAACTTGCGGCGACCGATATCTTGACGCTCGTCAAAGGCAATACCCTCTTTATTCATTCTTTTGGAGAGGAGACTTATCTCTATTTCGACCCGTCCGGCCAACTCTTCGGTAATTTTGTATCCACTGACAAAGATAAAGGGAAATGGGATGTGAGTGAGGGCGGTGAGCTCTGTATTCGCATGGACAAGTGGTGGTATGGAGACCTTAGATGCTTTCAAGTGTTAACCAATACCGAAAAAACGAAGATTTATCTCGCCACGGGTAACGGCGTGCTCCAGTATTCTGCGCAACAATCGCCTGGCGACAGCCAACAACTCTACTCGGACATCGATCAACAGAAAAAAAATCTGCGACGTTCAATTCGCAAACAGCAAGGAAATGAAAACCAGGATTCCGCAACTGGGGAATCGAAAAAGATGCTTGCTGGACAGGAAGCACCAACACCTGCCATCATCGAGCAAGCACCGCGCTCGGATTATAGCGACCAAGACACCAATACCACGCTGAGATGGATGGCTAAAGACTGTCCTGGTTGCAATCTTGCCGGTGTGGATCTCGGTAAAGCCGAGTTGATCGGCGCCAAACTGGCCAAGGCTAATCTGCACGGGGCCAATCTGAGCATGGTTGATCTCAGTCGCGCCGACCTTCGAGGGGCAGACCTGCGTGAGGCTACCCTCAGTTACGCCAACCTGCCAGGAGCCAATTTACAAGGTGCCGATCTGCGAGGTGCTGTCCTTAAAGGGGCAAACCTGAGGCGCGCTGATTTGACTGGAGCTAAACTTGAAAGGGCTGACTTGACCGAAGTCCTGCGAGAAGGTGCCAAAGGGCTCAAGTGAATTTGTCCTAGTCTACAAGCACGCCGCGTATTTTTATATTTTTGCTCCGTATTGGAAGCGGTACCACCTTGTGTCGCTGCGATACTAAGTAAGGTGGAGATGTTCTAGGGAATCTGGATTTTTTTTTGTTTTTTTGGAGGTGTCAGTCGCTCTTTTTCAGGTTTTTATTTGATCGTCTCCCGCATTGACACGGCCAATTTGCCCCGTTACTATTCCTGTCAATTCAGAAAGAGTAATTATTGATGCTTTTATTGTAATGAGGGCTCTCGATTTGAGGTGCATCGATGGAGAGCGATTGAAGTTGGGTTTCAGGGAATCAAAAAAAGGAGGAAGAATAATGGTGAAACGATTTTCCGTACTAGCCTTTGCCGGCCTGTTGGTTCTGCCCTCTTGGGCAGCAGCGGGTGGCGGCGCTACCCCAGCGGACCTGGAAAAAAAGATCGAGGCACTCTCCCGCCAGCTTGATGAACTCAAGGCCCAGATGGCCAGGCAGAATGAGACCGTGACGGCTTACAGCGGCAAAGTCGACAGCATGGACACCATGCTCGAAGAAAAATCGGAAAAATGGGACCTGGCCTCCCGCTTTCAGTTCGACGGCGATTTCCGAGCTCGGGGTGATTATTACAGTACCAGCAATGTTTTTGCTGCAGGGACGCCCCTTTTTGCAGGCTTTGATTCCGCCGGCAATCCTCTCTTTCGACCATCAGGCGGCGACCAGGAAAACGACACCCTCATGACCAACCGCCTCCGTCTCAACATGCGGGTTAAGGCCACCGAGGATGTGGAATTTAAGGGCCGACTGGCGATGTACAAGGCTTGGGGTATGCAGTCCACACCCGAAGGATTGGCGGACGGGTACCCCATTTTCGACGGCAACACCACCCGAACCCCCAACGACAGCGCCCTGTATGTGGACCGTGCCTTTGTTAATTGGAACAACATCGGCGGTGCCCCGGTCTGGTTCTCCATCGGCCGCCGACCGACCACCGACGGCCCTCCTGCCCAACTCCGCATGGACAACGACACCCGGATGGCAACCCCGATCGCCTACATGGATTACCCGTTTGACGGCATTTCCTTGGGGTACGGTTATGATTGGAGCGTTGATGCCCTGGGAAGCGGTCGTATCCGCTTCTGCTACGGCCGAGGTTTCGAAAACGGTCTGCAGTCTGAAGACGACCCCACCAATCTGGACGATACCGATTTCGCCGGTTTCAATTGGGATGTCTTCCAAAAAGGATCCCGTCTCCTCAATATCCAGACCTTTGGTGTCTATAATCTCTTCAACTACCCGGCTTTTACCGATCCCTTTGTCCGCTATGGGGCAAGTCAAAATCCGCCTATGGGGTACGGCCCTCAAAAAGATCTTGGCCAGTTGTACCACACCTCCAGCGTGTACATGGATAAAGTCAAAAATCTTAACTATTTCGTCGCCGGAGGTTGGAGTCACAGCGATCCCAATGGCAACGGCATGTTCAACGACCCGCTCAGCGGAGGCCCGAATACCAATGCTGAAAACGGCTATAACTTCTATGCCGGCGTCCGCTACGACCTGGACAATCTCAAGCTGAAACTTGGAGCCGAATATAACTACGGTTCCCAGTACTGGGTGGCCTTTGCTCCAGGGAATGACGATCTGTACAAGGCAAAATTGGCCACTCGCGGTAATGCCTACGAATTGTACCTGATCTATGATCTGCCCACCGGCGAGGCGATCTCGAAATACGCCAAGACCTTCATGCGCCTAGGCTGGCAGTATTATGATTACAACTATTCCGGCGGCTCGGATTATAATCTCAAGCCGTACGATCTGGGCAGCGAGAAGAATCAGCTTCAGATGCTTGGCCTGGATCCGGTTGAAAGCGCCAATCAGGTGTACCTGACCTTTGAAGCGTATTTTTAAGTCGATTCACCGGGAATACGGCATCCACCGAAAAAACTGGATGCAAGCGTTGCCCTGCACACACGCCTGAACAACAGCAAACCCGCTCTCCTCGGAGGAAGCGGGTTTGCTGTATTGTATGGTACCCATCTGGGGAGCAGTCGCTTGAACCGTTTTGAGAGGTGTCGGGTATGGCAATGTCATTTCTATTTCATTTTTGTACATACCAATAAATAATTTTACGGCCCCTTTTCAGGGGCTTCCGTGCCGCCGCCTCGCAAACAGGAATAAAAATCTCTGAACATCACCGCGTGCTGTGAAATAATCCTCCCTCAAACTCAACGAAGGGTTTCTCTATATAAAGCGCCGGCCAAAGCCACCATTTATCAATGTAATTTCCCCCCTGCGTTATCCTGAACCGTTATTCCCTGTCGTCACTTTATTCGTCATATTACGCGAAATTGTATTTATTAAAAACCCCATAGCTCTTGGTGAGCAAGTCCGTCAATTTTTTGATTATCGGTTACTTTGTCCATAGTTCGCCCTGGTATCAGCTGTTTTCAGATTGACTGCTCCGCCAGAGAGTGCTAACGCCTATAACCATTATAAAATCTGAATTTTTCAGTCCGGGCAATCATGAAAGGGGCAGTATGGATCAGGCACAACTCAATTGGCTCACCAACTTCATCTGGAACATTGCCGACGATGTCCTCCGCGACGTGTATGTCCGGGGTAAATACCGGGATGTTATCTTGCCGATGACTGTTCTTCGCCGTCTCGATGCGGTGCTGGAGCCGACCAAGCAGGCCGTCCTCGACATGAAAGCCGCCCTGGACCGCGAACAGATCACCAACCAGGACGATGCCCTCCGCGCCGCCGCCGGTCAGGCGTTTTACAACACCTCGCCCTTCCTCCTGCGCGACCTCAAATCCCGCGCCACCCAGCAGAAGCTCAGGGACGATTTCGAGGCCTACCTCGACGGTTTTTCGCCGAACGTACAGGACATCCTGACCAACTTTGAGTTCCGCCACCAGATCCCGCGCCTCTCCAAGGCCGACGCCCTCGGCCAGCTCATCGAGAAGTTCCTCGATAAGGACATCAATATCAGTCCCTACGCGGTTGGCGAACTACCGGGACTCGATAACCACTCGATGGGCACGATGTTCGAGGAACTCGTCCGCCGCTTCAACGAGGACAACAACGAGGAAGCCGGCGAGCACTGGACGCCCCGCGACGCCGTCCGGCTGATGGCCAACCTCATGTTCCTGCCCGTGGCCGACAAGATCGAGTCCGGCACATACCTACTCTACGACTGCGCCTGCGGCACCGGCGGCATGTTGACCGTTGCCGAGGAGACCCTCCAGCAGATCGCCAAGGCCCATGGCAAGCAGGTGGCCACGCACCTTTACGGACAGGAGATCAACGGCGAAACCTACGCCATCTGCAAAGCCGACCTCCTGCTCAAGGGCGATGGCGACGCAGCCGACAATATCGTCGGCGGGCCGGAGCATTCCACCCTCGCCAACGACGCCTTCCGCTCCCGCGAGTTCGACTTTATGCTCTCCAATCCGCCCTACGGCAAAAGCTGGAAAAGCGACCTGGAGCGCATGGGCGGCAAAAAGGACATCAAAGACCCGCGCTTCGTCATCCAGCACAATGGTGATGCGGAATACTCCCTGCTCACCCGCAGCAGCGACGGGCAGATGCTCTTTCTGGCCAACATGCTGAGCAAGATGAAGCACGACACCCCGTTCGGCAGCCGCATCGCCGAGGTTCACAACGGCTCCTCCCTTTTCACCGGCGATGCAGGGCAGGGCGAGAGCAACATCCGCCGCTGGATCATCGAGAGCGACTGGCTGGAAGCCATCGTCGCCCTGCCGCTGAACATGTTTTATAACACCGGCATCGCCACCTACATCTGGGTGCTCACCAATCGGAAGCCCGCCCACCGGCAGGGCCAGGTCCAGCTTATCGACGCCACTCAGTGGTTCTGTCCCTTGCGCAAGAACATGGGCAAGAAGAACTGCGAACTTAGCTCTGACGACATTCAGCGCATCTGCGACACCTTTCTCGATTTCAAGGAAACAGAGCAGTCGAAAATCTTTCCTAACGCCGCCTTTGGGTATTGGAAGGTGAAGGTCGAGCGCCCGCTTCGCCTCCACAGCCAGCTTACCCCCCAGCGCATCGAGACCTTACGCTACGCCTCCGGCGACGAAGAGATCCGAGCCGCTCTCTACGACGAACTCGGCGATGCCCTCTTTGAAAATCCTGTCTCCGTCCGCAAGCAACTGGAGCAGATGGTCAATGCATGGGGCAATGACGACAGCGAGGGCGAAGACGAAGAGGGCACCAACGCCACCACC
>CAIMMA010000025.1 GCA_903842475.1 uncultured bacterium | reverse complement strand
GCTCGAAAATTGTAGGCAGACCCTAGTATCCACCAAACACCTTCTTCAACCGATGAAAACCCACCTTCCCGACTCGTTATGCCCAATGTAATTGTTTGCCAAGATGCCCAGGATTACCGGGTTGTCGAATTTGCCTCTTCGGTCACCATCGGCAGGGAGAGCGATAACGACATCGTCCTGGCTTCGCCGCAGGTTTCCCGCCATCATGCCTCCATCGCCCTCCGGGAGAACGGCGAGTACATGCTCTTTGACCATGAAAGCACCAACGGCGTGTGGATAGAAGAACGCAAGGTCAGCGGCATTCGCCTCCTTCACGGCATGACCTTCCGGATCTTTAACTATTTCTTCACCTTCATCGACGAGCGCAAAGACGATCGCCCTTCCCGGGTCTTTGCCATTGAGGACAACAATCCTCCAGCGGCAGAGAGAAAGATGGACTCGGCCACCATTCTCTTCAACCTGGAATCGGCCGCAACGCCATTTTCCGTGGCAGCATCGGTCGCACCCGTGACGGCAAAGTCGCAGACAGCCCCGCTTTCCCGTTTGCTCCTGGAGCTGCAGGGGATTGACGAGGAGGGGATTCTGGGAGAACGGATCCTAGCCGAGTCCGTGCAGTTTGCCGGTGCAGAACGGGGCTTCCTCGCCTTGCTCAACGAAAAGAACGAACTCCTCTACACGGCCACCCACTGTTTCGACCCACGTAGAGAGAGCCGGGAGGTCTGCCAGGAGGTGGTACAACAGGTGATGAACGACTGCCGGTCTGCCAGGATTGACGGCGAGGAACGGGGAGAGGGCCGCAAGGGGAAAGCCCTGGCGCAATCGGTGCTTTGCGCCCCTTTGATCCGGAATGGTAAAGCCATCGGCTGTGTCTATCTCGATCATCACCTGCCCGCAATGTTCAAACCGGACCAGCAGAGCAGCCTGGAAATCCTGGCCCTGCACGGAGCCGTACTGCTCGACAACCTCGCCGGCCGCCAGCGGATGCACCGAGAGCGGGAATCTCTGAAATCACGGCTCGCCTCAAAGGACGAAACCATTGTCCGCAGCGAAAAAATGGTCAAACTCTATGAGGATATTCGCACCATCGCGGCCATCAATGTGCCGGTCTTTATCCAGGGAGAGGCAGGCAGCGGCAAGGAGCACGTGGCCTCGGCCCTGCACAATTTTTCAGGGCGCAAAGGAACCTACATACCGCTGAACTGCGCCGCGATCCCCGAGGGCATTTTTGAAAGCGAGCTGTTCGGGTCGAAAAAAGGCGCCTACCACGAAGCCATCGACAAACCGGGCAAGCTGGAACTGGCCGAGGGCGGCACCCTGTTTCTCGACGAAGTAGCCGACATGTCACTCATCCTGCAGCCCAAACTGCTGCGGTTTCTTGAAAACGGCGAGATCACCCGCCTGGGCGACACCCGAACCCGCAGGCTCGACGTGCGGGTAGTCACCGCCACCAACCGGGATGTGGCAGCCATGATCCGCGACAACCTGTTCCGCGACGATTTGTTCCAACGCCTCTCCTGCTTTACCCTCAAGGTGCCGCCGCTGCGGGAACGGGTCGAAGACATCGAGCCCCTGATCCACTATTTTCTCAAAAAATTCTCCGCCGAATACAACTGGCAGGAACCCCGGATTGCGGACAGCGGCCTCCAACTTCTCTCCCAGTATCAGTGGCCGGGCAACGTTCGCCAACTGCGCAACGTCCTGCTGCGATTGGCGGTCCAGTCCCAGGGACGATTGATCTCTGAACGGGAGATACTGGCTCTTTCCGAGGAATTCGGCGCCATGGAACCGGCAAAACTCGAGGTCTTTCCCAGCCTGGAGGAGGTCGAGAAGAACCACCTCAAGGCTGCTCTGGAGCGGGCGGACGGCAATATCTCTGATGCCGCCGCACTGGTGGGCATTGCCCGCTCGACTTTCTACCAGAAGATGAAGAAGTACGATATCTCGGCCTGACCCTCAGCAATTCCATACAGGTGTTGTAAAAATGGACAGGGGTCGTAAACGACTGTCCGTTTTTACAACAACCCTGCTTTCCAAAAAAATCATTTAAAATCAGAACGGTACAGAGAGGACTGCGCAAGACTGTTCGATTCTCGGACATTCCCAACACCAAAGGCTTCTGCCTCCCTTGCTTTTTTCCCCTT
>CAIMMA010000024.1 GCA_903842475.1 uncultured bacterium | reverse complement strand
CTGGCCCGACCGGGGAATGTCCGCCGACAGAAAACGGGTGGGACCGTAGCCGCGGAGATAGGGAACAACAACGCGACAACCGGCAGCCGCCAGCGGCGGGACCACCTCATCGTAGGCGTGAATGTCGTAGGGGAACCCATGCAATAGCACCACCGGTGGTCCGCTGGGTGCCCCATGCTCTTCATAGGCAATGCTGAGAACGCTTGTTGCTACTCGTTTAACCATCAAAGTTCCTCCTCGCCTTTTGTAACCGCTGCGTCAACCGGCGTGATTTTGCAGCCGCGGTTATTTCTTGGTCACAAGGTTCGCCCTAAACGTTTCTTCACCTGCTCCCGTTCCCATTGGGGACCAGGAAAACGATGGGGTTTGCACACACTTCCAGCATGCACTGCAAGGCGTGGTCCTCAGCCCTGCTTGAGACCTGATTTTTGAATCAGCATTTTGATCTCCCGGTCGCGGTGGTGTGTCCCTGAATAGTACCTTGATCAAGTCAAAATACAACACCATCAGGCCGCCATGCCACGACAAAGACGCGTCCTGGGGCTGCCGGGCAACATGGTGCGACGGACTGTGGGGCGAAGAGAGGCGGCTTTTGGCAATAAACCGAACAGGGTAAGGTGCGGTCCGCAGGCAGGTGCATCGCTTTTAAGAATTCGCTGAATCTTAGAGAGGTTCGCTCTGCAGGCTGGATGCAGGCCGCTAGCCCGGTACGAATAATTATTGGGATGAGGGTGTTCGGGAATGGCGGAAGCCGTTGCCGCTGGGCCGGGCGGCAAGGTTCCGGGTGAAATCAGAAAGGAGCTCGCAGTTCGTTCCGTGTTAAGACCGCTATCTTTTTGCTGGTGGCGTGCAGGTCGGATGGTGGCTGCATGCGGTCCTGAATGTTCCGGGCCGGAGGCGGTTTTGACTTTTTTACGAGTTTTTTGTCGCCGGCTTACTGATGACTTCCAACTGAACCAGGGCTATTCCGGTCTTTTTCATGCCGACTTCGGCAGCGGCGGCGGTCGACAGGTCAATCACCCGACTTCCATGGAATGGGCCGCGATCGTTAATGCGCACCTCAACCGATTTGTTGTTGCGGAGATTGGTGACCCGTACATTGGTGCCAAGCGGCAGCACCCGATGCGCAGCCGTCAGTTGACTCTGGCAGAATTTTTGACCGCTGGCCGTTTTTCGACCGTTGAATTTGTCGGAATACACTGCGGCCAGACCTTTCATCGATTTATTGGCCTTGGCTTTAACCGCCGTTGAGGGCGCGATTTTCCGGGCAGAGGCCACCGATGGTGTTGGCCCCGTGGCCGTTGCAGCGGCGTTTGACGATTGCACGATGGAGAACTCGATTATCGCCAAGCCGATCATCATAATGAGAACAAGCTTGGTGTTTTGCATAGTAGATTTTTATCAAATGAAATTAGTATTGCTATTGTTTATTGAAGGCACAAGGATAAACAAGTTTTCACATATTGCAATGAAAAACTGCTGAAGCCCCCTTGCTTGACAAGGGATACTTCCGAAATAACAGCAAAATCCCTTGTTTTTTTTTGTATGGGAAAATCAATTGATGCGTTGCTTTTTTATGGTAATTGGGATTGTTCGCCGGTGGGTTTTTCAGGCCCGATGATACTGGATGACCCAAAGAGTGGTTTGCAATGGGTGGATCAAGCCACCATAACTTCGGCGAATGGGCACAGGTGTTCGGCGATGCCAAGATGACCACCGCGCTGCTGGATCGCTTGGCCCTTTCTCGCTCCAGAAAAGAGCTTCAGCTACCCTGGCTGCCAGTCTCGAAGACCGGGAAAAAAGGGGGGCGATTTTCAAAGCTGGTTGACAACCTCGAACACCTGCTCGGCGGTGGCGACGTACTGACGGTACCGGCGCAGGGCAACGGTCTTGCTCTTCGTCCGTTGTGACCTCTTTAACTCAGTACGATTGAAGATCGGCTGAAGGTCGGTGGTGACCCTCATGCGAAAGTAGAAAGTGGACTCTAGGCTTTGGGGGAAAGAGGTGGGGGGCGCGCATCTCGTCTCATGGAATCAAAGAGTTGCCAGAAAACGCGGTGCGCTGAAATGGGTACAGCCGAGATAATCAGATTATCTCGGCTGCAACGGTTCGCTCTGTCTCAAGCGAGATATGGAACGGAGTCGGTGGGATATGTAACCCGTGAACTCCGTTATTGTAAAGTTGGTGCGAAGGCGAGAGCCAAATTTATCAAAT
>CAIMMA010000023.1 GCA_903842475.1 uncultured bacterium | reverse complement strand
GCTATAATGCCGCCGGCCATCTTTTTGCGGTGCTGGCCCAGGTGAACAACACCTTTGGCGAGACCCATTGCTATGTACTCCGGCCCGACGGTGACGGCCATTCCTTTCGGACTGACAAGGTCTTTCACGTCTCTCCCTTTTTTCCACGCACCGGCCGCTACGAATTTCGACTCACCGAACCAGGCGAGACCTTGTCGCTGGAAATCACCTATTTTTTGGAGGATCGGCAGGTCCTCCAGGCCTCGTTCACCGGCACCGGCCGGCCCCTGACGCCGCAGCTGCTCGCCCGTACCGTTTTGCTGCATCCGCTGCGGGCTGCCATGACCTTTCCCCGTATCCTCTGGCAGGCTGCCCGGCTGTATCTGGAGAAAGGCCGCAAAGTGTTCACCAAGCCCGAACCCTGCTCGCCGCTGACCCTTCGCGGCGTGCCGCCTGGCCTGGTCGAACGGTTGGGCCTGCGGGTGATGACCCGGTTTTTCGGGCAGCTTGATCACGGCGAAATGACCATGAGCTTGCCGCATGGGGAAACATTGGTCTTCGGCACCGCCGGCAGCCAACCCCGGGTGACGATGGACGTGCATCGGTACCGGTTTTTCAGCCGGGCCATGCTGGCCGCGGATATTGGCTTTGGCGAGTCCTACGTCGACGGCGATTGGAGCAGCCCCAATCTGGTGGAATTGCTTTCGCTGCTCTCGCTTCGGGAAGAGGCGGTCAATGACCGGCAGCTCTGGTCGGCGCTGGCCGGCAGGGTGGGGAATCGCCTGTCCCACCTCCGGCGGGACAACACCCCGGCCGGCAGCCGCCGCAACATCAGCGAGCATTACGATCTGAGCAACCGGCTGTATAGCCTCTTCCTCGATCCGACCATGAGCTATTCGAGCGGCATTTTCCAGCAGCCGGACGACAGCCTCGAACAGGCGCAACACCGGAAAAATCAGGTGATCATCGATAAGGCCGGTATCGGGCCCGATGATTATGTGCTTGAAATCGGGTGCGGTTGGGGCGGGTTTGCCCTGGAGGCGGTGCGGCGGACCGGTTGCCGTCTCCTGGGGATCACGGTCTCCCGCGAGCAGTTCGAATGGGCGACCCGAAGGGTGCGGGAAGAAGGGCTGGAAGACCGGATTGAAATCCAGCTCACCGATTATCGCCAGGTGACCGGTCAGTTCAGCAAAATCGTCTCCATCGAAATGCTGGAGGCCGTCGGGCATCGGCACCTGCCGACCTATTTCACCACTCTTGACCGATTGCTTGCCCCCGGCGGCAGGGTCGTCTTGCAGGTCATCTCCATGCCGGACCAGAAATACCTCCAATACCGGCTGGGTTCGGACTGGATCCGCAAGCATATCTTTCCCGGAGGCCATCTGCCATCGCTGGGCGCTCTGGTGACCGCCATGACCGCCCGGACCCGCCTCAATGTCACTGGATTGGAGGATATCGGCCTCCAGTATGTCCGGACATTGGCTCTGTGGCGGGAAAATTTTCTGGCCCAGCGCCGGCAGATACTCGATCTTGGCTTTGACGACGCTTTTCTGCGCAAGTGGGACTATTATTTTTGTTATTGCGAGGCGGGCTTCCGCAATCGGCTGGTCCGCAATTATCATCTGGTGCTGACCAGGATGGGTGAGCCGGCGGATGGGGAAAGGGGATGATCAGCGGTCGGGTTAAAACCACCCTGCTGAATTACAGCCTGTTTCAGGCCGGCTGGTTTATCTGTGTGCTGGGGGCGGCCTCAGGCTGGCCGCTGCTGGCCGCGTTGGTCGGGTTCGCATTGGTTCTGCTGCATCTGGCGCTGGTCAGCAATCCGCTCCGGGAAGGGATGCTGCTTGTCCTCAGCCTGGTGCTCGGCCTGTTGGTTGATGCCGTTCATATCCGCACCGGCGTATTATCGTTTCCCCTCGGCAGCCTGCATCCGAGTTGGCCGCCCCCATGGATACTGGTGCTCTGGCTCCAGTTTGCCATGACCCTCCATTACAGCCTGGCCTGGCTCAATGGCCGTTACCTCTTGGGTGCTCTGCTGGGCGCAGTTTCCGGTCCGTTGGCCTATTGGGCCGGGGTTCGGCTCGGGGCCGCCGGATTTGGCGAGGACCTTATCCGCTGTCTGCTGCAGATCGGGGTGCTGTGGGCTTTGGTCATGGTTTTTTTGCTGTGGGCCGCCGGGCAGACGGCGGCTCCGGCTGCTGCAGGTCGGTACCACCTGTTTGCCGATAACGATCCGCCCTCTCGTTAACCTTCTCTGGGGGCACCCGGCTGCTGCAGGGCCTGGTGCACCATCTGGCTGAGATTGACCAGTGTATACGGTTTACGGATAAAACCGTGCAGCCCTTCGTGCTGCAGTCCTTCCAGGTCGGCATCACGGGTGAAGCCGGAGGCCATGACCACTCGAACCATGGGATTGAGTTGCTTGAGTTTTCTGAAGCATTCCGCGCCTTCCATCACCGGCATCAGCATGTCCAGCAGCACCAGATCGATACTGTCGGCCTGTTGCTGGTAACAATCGATGCCGACCCGGCCGTTTTCTGCCTCGAAAACGGTGTATCCCAAATCTTCGAGCATGAAGCGAACTGCTATTCTGATAACCGGTTCGTCGTCAATGATGAGAATGCCGCCGGTACCGGTTATTGGTTTCTCCGGGGCAGCCGGTTCGATCGGTTGGGGGCCCTCGTACAGCGGGAATTTGAACGTGAAAACCGTGCCCTGGTTTTCTTCGCTGGCAACGGTTATCTCGCCGTGGTGCTGCTGGACGGTCCCGTAAACCGCTGCCAGGCCGAGACCGGTCCCCTTGTTTTGTTCCCTGGTGGTGAAAAATGGTTCAAAGATTCGTTTGAGATGTTCCTGGGGAATCCCCACCCCGGTGTCTCTGATATCGATGCAGACATAGGGCCCCGGATGCAAGGAGAAGGAACTCCGGTGGCAATAGTCCTGGCCGAGGGTGACCTCGCGGGTGGCGAAGGTGAGTGTGCCCCCTTCCGGCATGGCATGACCGGCATTGATGGCGGTGTTCAGCAGGCTGCTCTGCAGCTGGCTCCGGTCGCCCAGT